>CAYJBP010000015.1:0-33831 GCA_964368605.1 uncultured Peptococcaceae bacterium
CCTAAAGGGTGGTTTTTTGCAATAAAAACATGTTAAAATCAGCTACTACAATTAGTTGTAGCTAGTTAAACCCTGTTTAAGCTTATTCGCTTATTGGTTGGCCGGGCTCTTCGTCTTCGATTTCTTCAAAATCGTCGTCTTCGTCGCCGTTTACGAATACTACTGCTTCGCATACCGGGCAGGTAACTTCGATTAAGTCGTCTTCGTATAGAATTGCCGAATCAAAGCATACTTGCTCATTGCATTTAGGGCACTCGATTTCTACAAAATCGTCCTCGAGATCCTCTAATTCGTCCTCTTCGTAAAAATCATCTTCTAAGTCGGCTAAATCGCTATCGATGCTTTCGATATATTCTTCTAAATCGTCTTGCTCCTCACGTAAGAAGGATACATACTCCACCATGTCCTGCATTACTGTTAACATTTCGGCAATAACTCTGCCCTCTTTGGATTCTTGCAAGTTTAAACCATCGGCCAAACCTTGCAAATAAGCCACCTTTTGTTCTAAATCCTTCATTATAATAACCCCCTTTTGAAGATAATTTATATTTAACAGGTTATCCTGCTAAATGCCTTATACACGCTCTACATAATCACCGGTTTTGGTGTTTACCTTAATTTTGTCGCCTACATTGATAAAAAACGGTACCCTTACCACAGCGCCGGTTTCGGTTGTGGCCGGCTTATTGCCGCCGGATGCCGTATCGCCTTTAATGCCCGGCTCGGTTTCCACAACTTCCAGCTCTACGCTGCTGGGTAAATCTACACCAATAATGGCGCCTTTGAATTGCAAAATCGAAATATGCATATTCTCTTTAAGATAATTGGTAGCATCGGCCATTTGCTCGTCTGTTAGCAGGCTTTGCTCATAGTTTTCGGTGTCCATAAATACATAGTATGTGCCATCATGGTATAAATATTCCATTTCGCGCCGATCAAGATGCGCTTTGGGGAACTTTTCGCCGGCATTAAATGTGCGCTCTACTACCGAACCGGTGCGCAGGTTTTTCATCTTGGCTCTTACAAAGGCTGCACCTTTGCCCGGCTTTACATGCTGAAAATCGACAACGATAAATGCATCGCCGTCAATTTCTACCGAAACACCTGTTTTAAAATCATTTGTTGAAATCAAAAAAATCGCCTCCAGATTATTAAGCATAATAAACACATTTAGATACACTTTTTTTCTTTAAATAAGCGTACTGTACTTATTATAACATATAAATTAGCTAATAACAATAAGCAAAAATATTTTTTTGCCTTTGTAAATTTAATTAAATTCGGCCAATATTAACTAAGCCGCCGAGAAAAACTCTCGACGGCCTATAGCTAATTTAACGACGAATTTCTTTGATGCGGGCTGCTTTACCGGTAAGATTACGTAAATAATAAAGCTTAGCACGACGCACTTTACCATGGCGCTTAACCACGATTTTATCCAAACGGGGCGAATGTAGCGGGAAGGTTCTTTCCACGCCTACGCCATAGGCTACTCGGCGTACTGTAAAGGTTTCCCTAATGCCGCCGCCTTTAATTTTGATAACCACACCTTCGAATAGCTGAATACGCTCGCGAGTGCCTTCTACAACTTTTACATGCACTTGCACGGTATCGCCGGGGCGAAAGGCAGGGATATCTTGGCGAATTTGTTCTTGCTCGATAGCATCGATAATATTGCTCATTTTTTTCATCCTTTCGACGGCCGTTCATATAGCGCTGCTATTGCAAACCTTATAGCGGACCGGCTCTAAAATACAATCTCAACTATTATATCATGGCTTAATCAATAATGCAATAGTTAATCCAAAATATCTTAATAAATTTTATTATTTAACTAAATATAGAGGATATCGAACGAAATTAAAGAATAAAACATAATATAATAAAGTAGGCTATTTAAAGGAGGATTTTATGGAAAAAATTATTGTTATAGGTGGCGGTATTGCTGCATTATCAGCAGCCCAAGCAGCAAGAGAGGCTTCCGAAACTGCTCGCATCCATTTAATATGCGCCGAAAAACGCTTACCTTATTATCGTTTAAGAATTTGCGAACTTTTTTCCGGCTTAAGCGAACAAAAATTAATCATGCGTAATAATCAATGGTTTATCGATAATAATATCGAGATGATTTGCGCCCGTGCCACCGCTATCGATACCAATCAAAAGCAGGTTAAGTTTGATGATGGTAGCTATTTATTCTATGATAAGCTAATTTTGGCCACCGGCGCCGAGGGCAATACGGTAGAAATTAAAGGTGCTAGCCCCAGCATTTGTTATGCCGTGCGCAAAATTGCCGATATTGATAAAATTAAGGCCTTAAACGGGCCGGTAGCTATTATCGGTGGTGGGGTTTTGGGCTTAGAGGCGGCTTGGCATTTATCTAAAGCCGGGCGGCCGGTAGTGATGATCGAGCGTGACGAAATGCTGCTTAAGCGGCAGCTAGACGAAGAATCATCGCGCTTTTTATTAAATATTACCGAAAATGCCGGTTTAAGGGTTGCCTTAAATGGCTTTATCGATAGTTATGCCGACGATAAGCTGATTTTAAGCGATGGGCGGGCTTTTCCTGCCGAAACCTTAATTTTTAGCATTGGTGTTAAGCCCAATATTGGCCTGGCTAAATCGGCCGGCCTAGAAACTAATCGGGGCTTTATTGTTAATACTAAGATGCAAACCAATCAGCCCGATATTTATGCCTGCGGCGATTGCGCCGAGCTGGATGGTGCAGTGCCCGGCCTATGGGCAATAGCGATGAATCAGGGCAATATTGCCGGCAAAAATGCCTTGGGTGAGGATAATAGTTATCAGGCCGAAACCTTGCCGTATACAGTACAGGCTATGGGCACTAAAATTTGGTCCAGCGGTAATACCGGCGCCCATTGTTTATGCGTAAAGAGCAGCGTGGAGGGTAATTTAGCCAAATTATTCTTCGATGCCCAAAATTGCCTATGTTCGGCAATTTTAATTGGCGATATTAGTCAGTCGATTGCTATTAAAAAAGCAATCGGCCAAAAAATGTGTAAAGAAGAAGCGCAAGCTACTTTTTTAAAATAACTTAAATTAATAAAGGAGTGTTGAAAATGGCAGCTTATGTTTGCGTAGTTTGTGGTTATATTTATGATCCGGAAGAGAATGGTGGCGTGGCTTTTGCTGATTTGGCCGAAGATTGGGTTTGCCCATTATGCGGTGTAGGTAAGGATCAGTTTGAGGAGGAGTAATATGTTAATCCCCTCTTTAGCGCCGGGAATTTACTGCCTAAGTTCTATCGACTGGGATTTGCGCGAATTTCATGGCTATGCTACCGAGCGGGGTTCTAGCTATAATGCCTATTTAATTATCGATCAAAAGGTGGCCTTAATTGATACATCTAAGGATCATTTTGGCGATAGTTTATTAGCTAAGCTTAAAACCCTAATCGACCCCACGAAGATTGATTATTTAATATCTTTGCATGTAGAGGCCGATCATAGTGGTGCTTTGCCTTTGATAGCCAAGGCTATTCCCAATGCCAAGATTATTACCTCGGCGCCGGCCGGCAAGCGGGGGCTTAGCCTTCATTATGGCGATTTGGATTATCAAACGGTAAAAACCGGCGATATTTTAAATTTAGGCGCGCGTAATTTGCATTTTGTGCAAACAACAATGGTGCATTGGCCGGATAATATGGTGGCTTATATGCCGGAAGAAGGCATTTTATTTTCCAGTGATGCCTTTGGCCAGCATTATGCCTCGTCTTTTCGTTTTGACGATGAGGCACCGCAGGGGCGCTTGATGGATCAGGCGGCCAAATATTATGCCAATATTGTTTTGCCTTTTGGCGACCATGTTAAAAAGGCTTTAGCGGTGGTTAAAGAGCTTAACCCTAAAATTTTAGCCCCGGCTCATGGTCTAATTTGGCGTGATAATCCTGCTAAAATTATTGCTAAGTATGAGCAGTGGGCGGATAATAAGGTTAGCGAAAAGGCGGTTATTGTCTTTGATAGTATGTGGCATTCAACAGCTAAAATGGCTACCGCAATCAGCGAGGCCTTTATTGCTCATGATATCGAAACCCATTATTTTAACTTGCAATACAATCATATTTCCGATATTATGGCCGAGGTTTTGGAGGCTAAATATATTATAGTTGGTTCTCCAACGATGCATAATCGGATTATGCCAACTGTGGCGGCCTTTTTGGAATATATTACCGGTTTAGCGCCTAAAAATCGTATTGGTATGGCCTTTGGCTCTTATGGCTGGAGTGGGCAAAGCCCCGGCTTGGTCAATACGGCCATCGGTAATTTGGGTTGGCAAACCTTAGCTGATCCGCAAAAGATTTGCTATATTCCTACCGAGGACGATTTACAGGCCCTTTATCAGCTTGTTTTTGATGCTTTAGCCAATCAAGAAGACTAGATTTATTTTAAATAATAGAGACTGTGATGCCTTTTGGCATGGCAGTCTCTTTTTGTTAATGGGATTGCTGCTTTTAAGCCGATTGCTCAATTTGCTAAAGCCGTTTAATTTGTCTTGATTATATTAAAGCATTATCAAATTAGCAGCTAGGGGTGCTTGATTTGATTATACCCCATAAACTGTTAAGAAGTATTTGCTCAAAAAAAAACTAAACAAAAACCAAAATCTGTTTAATCAAATTATTGACCATTTAGTTGCAAAATGATATAATGATTATTGTAGTGTCAAAACTGGAGCGGATTTTTGTTTTACATTATTGCTATTTTACTGCTGTATTATTGTATATACATAAAGGAGGTTGCTATGAAACATATCGGAAAAGATTATCCTATTCATGATGCTTGGGCTAAGGCTGCCGGTAAAGCCCGGTATGCCGGTGATATGGCTTTGGCTAATATGTTGCATATTGCTGTGCTTTTTAGCCCTATTGCCCACGGTAAAGTCATTAGCATCGACGATAGTGCTGCGCTAGCCTTGCCCGGGGTGGAGGCCGTTTTGCATTGTTTTAATCTGGAGCAAAACGATTTTAATCGCTATCATACTCAAGTTAAACAGGACTTAATCGAAAGCGAGCGTATTTTTAATCAGCAAGTGCGTTTTGTGGGCGATCGGGTTGCTGCCGTTGTGGCTAGCACCGAGGCCATTGCGCGTCAGGCTGTTAAGCTAATTAAGGTAGAATATCAAGAATTGCCCTTTAGCCTCAATGCTCAGCAAACCCTGGCCGGTACAATTGATAATATAACCCCCGATGGTGCGGTTTTTGAGGCGCCATCTTATCATGTTGGTATCAAAAATACCGATTCGCAATTGGTTAGCATTAATACCAAAAGTCATTTGGATCGTATCCATCATTTATGTATGGAAAATCATGCCTGCTTGGCCGATTATGATAGCTTTAGCGGCCAGCTAACTATCTATTCGCCAAATCAAACCGTTTATGGCATCAGATCGGTTATCGCCGAGATGTTTGATTTGGATTATAATAATATTAGGGTGGTTAAAACCACTATGGGTGGCTCTTTTGGTGCTAAGCAGGAATGGATGCTCGAACCGGTTGCCGCAGCTTGCGCTATCAGAACCGGCAAGCCGGTGCGTCTGGTTTATAATCGAGCCGAAACCATTACCTCGACCATTGCCCGTTCGCCAATCGATGCCAATCTTACCGTCGATTATTATCCCGATGGCAAAATTGCCAATTTAAATTGTGATATTATCCTCGATGCCGGTGCTTATATGGGCAATTCGATGAATTATATCAATACCTTAGGCTCTAAATTCTTTAAACTATATGATATCGAAAGCACCGCTTATAGCGGCCGTGTTACTTTAAGTAATACCATAGTTAGCGGCGCTTTTAGGGGCTGGACTGCGCCGGAAGCGGCAATTATTCTCGAGCATAATGTAAATACGGCTGCCAAGCAATTGGGTGTCGATCCGCTTGAAATGCGCCTTAAAAATATTATGCCGCCGCAAGCTATCGATAAAAAGCAAAATATCTCAATCGGTAATGTGCATGGCGAAAAGGCCTTGCTTTTAGGTGCGGAAAAATTCGGCTGGCAGCAGCGTAAAGACGAAGTAGCCGCCTTTAATGCCGAAAATAGCCGCTATAAGCGTGGTATTGGCTTAGGTTTGGCCAATCATGTTAGCGGTTATTATGCGGCCAAGCCCGATTTTGGCCGAGTTACCATGCGCCTAAGCGAAAGTGGCACTGTCGATTGCGCCGTTACCTTGCATGATCATGGCTGTGGCACGGTAACAGCCTTTAAAATGATTGCTGCCGAGGCCTTGGGGCTTGGCATCGACGATATCTATATCTTAGAAGGCGATACCGCCCGTACCCCATTCGACCTGGGCTGCTTCTCTAGCCGCACCACCTATGTTTTGGGGCGTACCACCGAGGATTGTGCCTATAAGTTAATTGAGCGAATTAAAGAGCATTTTAGCATCCTAGAAAATGTGGCGCTTGATGATATTATTATCGAAGGCAAGCAAATAAGCTGCAAAAGCGATCCGACTAAGGGCTATTCCTTTACCGAATTGGTGCGTAAATCGCAGCAAATTCATATGCATGATATTTTTGTTAATCATGAATATGTACCTAAAGTAAATGATTTGGTGGCCAATGCCCACTTTGCTCTGGTAGAGGTTGATACCTATACCGGCATGACCAAAATTATCGACTATGTGGCCATCGAAGATATCGGCCAGCCGATTAATAAAGAAATTTGCGTGGCGCAAACCCAGGGTGCGGTAATTATGGGCAGCGGTGCTGCCTTAAATGAGCATATCAAATATAAGGCTAGTGGCCAACCCTTTAATAGCCTAAAAGACTATCATCCGCTTAATGCCTTCGAGGCCCCGGATGTGCGTGTTTATTTTGTTGAAGAAAATGAAGGCAAAAACGAAGGCCCCTTTAATTCTAAATCGATTGGCGAGGCCTGTCATGTGCCGGTAACGGCTGCAATTATGGCTGCCGTTAATGATGCTTTAGGCAGCGATTTGGCCAGTGTGCCTTTAACCCCCGATGTGATTTGTGCCTATTTAGCAGGGAGGGATAATGATGAAGCTTAATTTTACTTTAAATAATCAACCGCTAACAATCGAGGTTGATGATAATAAGCGCTTAATTGATTTGCTGCGGGAAGACCTTAATTTAACCGGCACCAAAGAAGGCTGCGGCGAGGGCGAATGTGGCGCTTGTACGGTTATTATCGATACCAAGGCTATTCATTCCTGCCTGGTTTTGGCCTGCCAATTAGAAGGCAAAAATGTAATTACCATCGAAGGCCTGGCCGAAAATGGCGAATTAAGCAAAATTCAGCAAATATTTGTTGAGGAGATGGCCATTCAATGCGGCTATTGCACTACCGGCATGATTATGTCGACCAAGGCTTTACTTTATCATAATCCTAATCCCGCAGAAGAGGATATTCGCATTGCCTTATCGGGCAATATTTGCCGCTGTTCCGGTTATAGTCAAATTATTCGGGCGGTTAAGCGTTCTGCCCAAGAGGGGGTGCAATAATGCTATCTTTAAGACCAAAAAACCAAGCCGAATTGCAGGCCGCCTTAGGCCAAATGACGGCCGCCAGTAAATTTATCGGCGGCGGTACCGATTATATTATTCGCCTTAATCAAGGGGTAGAGCATGATTATCTTTGCTATTTAGGTTATTTGGACGAGTACAAGGGTATTTGCGAGCAAGATGGTCAAATAATTATCGGTGCTAATACCACGATGACCGAAATCGAAAATAGCCCCCTTATTCAAGAGTTTTTGCCGGCCTTAGGCCAGGCAGCAGCTGATTTGGGCTCTTTGCAAATCCGCAATAATGCTACCATTGGCGGCAATATAGGTAATGCTTCGCCGGCCGGCGATTTATTGCCGGTGCTTTATCTATACCAAGCGGTTATCAATACAATTAGCCCGGCCGGTAAGGCTGCTAAACCGATAACCGAAATTATTACAGCCCCCGGCAAAACCAGCCTTGCTCATAATGAGGCTATTTATCAAGTAACTATCAAAAAGCCCACCTTTAGAACTGCGTTTAAAAAGTTGGGCTCACGTAAAAAGGTAACAATTTCGCGGATTGGGGTGGCTATTGGTGCTAATTTAGAGGGCGATATTATTAAAAATGCCCAAATTTATATTGGCGCTATCGCCATTAAGCCAATTTGCCTAAGCGAGGCAGCCCAATTTATCGAGGGTAAGCCTTTAAACGAAACCAATATTTTGGGCATGGCTAAAATTTTGGCCGATTATATTTATGCAAATACGCCTAAAGAGTTCGATCGTGATTATAAAGTTGCGGCTGCTAAAGGTGTAATGAGTGATGTTTGGCAATTGATAAAATAAGTATATAAGGTGGTAAATTATGCAAAAAATAATTTTAGATGGTAAAAGTTTAGATTTGGCTAAATTAAAGGCCATTGCCTTAGATTGTGCCGAGGTAGAAATCGAAGCTAAAGCCATGGCCAAGGCCGGTGCTGCCCGTCAGGTTCTATTTGATATGGCCGATCAAGGCAAAGGCGTTTATGGCCTAAACCGTGGCTTGGGCTGGAATAAAGACCGTGAATTTGGCAGTGATTTTTTTGAGCAATATAATCGCAATGTGCTAAATACCCATAGCTTAGGCATAGGCCCCAATTCTACCGCAGCCGAAGTTAGAGCAATGATGGTTTTGCGCCTAAACACTGCTTTAGCAGGATCTACCGGTATGGCTATCGAGATTATCGATCTTTATAAAGAATTTTTAAATCGCAAAATTCATCCGGTTGTGCCCCGTCGTGGTTCGATTGGCGAGGCCGATATCACCACTTTAGCCTATATTGGCTTAGCCTTTATGGGTGAATGGGATGTAGAATATTTGGGCGAAATCATGCCTGCTACCGAGGCTATGGCTAAGGAAAAACTAATTCCCACCAAATTGGGTGCTAAAGATGGCCTAAGCATTGTATCCAGTAATGCCCAAGGCGGCGCTTTATCGGCCTTAGCCGTATTGCAGGCCAAAGAGCTGGTAGAGCTTGCCGACTTAACCTATTGTCTAAGCTTAGAGGGTCTAAATGGTGGCATCGAGCCAATTATGGAAGAAAGCAATGCTGCCCGTGGCCTTAAAGGCCAAATCGATTCGGCCGCTGCTTGCCGTGCTAATTTAGAAGGCAGCTATTTATATCAGCCCGATAGCGCTCGTCATTTGCAAGATCCTTTAAGTTATCGTGGTGCTTTTACCATTCATGGGGCCATTTATGATGCCTTGGATTATGCCAATGCTTATGTTGATACCCAAATGAATACCACCGATGATAATCCTTTTATCTCGATCGAAAAAGGCACTACCTTTGTTTCGGCCAATTTTGAGGTTCCCGGTCTTGCCATGGCGATGGAAATGATTGCTATCGGCTTGGGCCATTTATCCAAAAACTGCTGCTATCAAACGATTAAGCTGGCTGATCCTTATTTTACCGGCATCAATCGCTTTTTAACATCGGATGAGCAAAAAGTTATTGGTTTTGCCACCGTTCAAAAGCTATTTACGGCCCTTGATACCGAAAACCGCTATTTGCTCAATCCTTCTTCGATGGATTATTTCGCCATTTCCGGCACAATCGAAGACCATGCCAATAATTTGCCTTTAGTGGCCGATAAAGTATTAAAAATGATTGATAATATTCGCTATATTTTAGCCATTCAATTAATGCATGCAGCCCAGGCTATTGATTTGCAAAAAGCTAATGGTAAGGCCGCAGTTTTAGGTGCTAATACCGAAAAAGCCTATCAACTAATTCGCTCGGTTATTCCTTTTTGGGATAAAGACCGCAATGTTAGCCTAGATATCAATAAGGTTTATCAAGCGATAATCGATGGTAAATTTGCCAACTTATTAAAATAAAATATTAGGGTGAAATTATGAAATTAACTACTTATGAGCAGGAAATGCTCGATGGCCTGCATGGCCGCCTAAAACAGGTAGCTATTGAAAATATCATCAATTATGCCCTGGTTTTAGGTACCGACGAGCTATGCCAAGTTACTAAAGCTACCGTTTTTTGCGGTAATCATTCTTATCAATCTTATTATGAAAGTGATGATTTTCATAATATATTTACCAAGGTTAATCTGGGGCGTGACGAAGTTATCAATTTTGATAGCATTGCTCCCGAATGTTATGCTCAAACCTGCGTAGAGCCTTGTGATATGGATGAATATAAAAACTTTAATCAAACTGCCGAATTTTTTGCTAAAAATAAGTATTTTGTAGAAGAATGTGGCAAGGCCGGTGTAATTATCGCCGGTTCTTGCTCGCCCTATTTAACCGGCTGGCTGCCGGTAAGAGGCGAACATTTTGTTACTACCGAATCATCTACCACTGCTCTTGGCAATTCGCTGTGGGGAGCTTGCTGCAATAGCGATGGCATCGAGGCCGCCTTTTGGTCGGCCATTTGCGGTCGTACCCCCAAATGGGGCTATCATACCAAAGAATACCGCAAAGGCACCCATTTAGTAAAAATCGAAACTAAATTAAATACCCTGCATGATTGGGAAATTTTGGGCGCGGCCATTGGCCGTAAATTACCGCCCAATGCCAATCCGGTATTAGTTGGCGATTTTTCGGGTGTCGATTTTAATAAAATCCGTTGTATGCTAGTATCCGCTAGTTGCACCAGTAATTGTCGGATGATGCATATTGTGGGCATCACCCCGGAAGCGCCCACTATGGAGGCCGCTTTTGGCGGTAACCCTATTCAAGATACCTTTGTGATAACCGATGATGATTTGCGTCATTCTTATGATTTATGCTGTAATCCCGGCGATGGTGTTAAGGTTGGCTATATCAGCTTAGGTTGCCCCCATTATGATATCGAGCAAATTAAGCAAATTGCTACTTATTTAAAGGGTAAAAAAATCAAAGAGGGCATGCTCTTTATGGTGTGGACGGTTTATCCGATTAAATGCATGGCCGATCTTAATGGCTATACCGAAATTATCGAAAAAGCCGGCGGCCATATTTATACCAATAGCTGCCCGGTAACGGTGGGGCCGGATTTATTGGATGCCCATAAAGTGCAGTTATATGATAGCTATAAGCAAGCCAATGGTTGCCATAATGATTATACCACCGTTTTTTATACCGATGTTAAAAACTGCTTAGATGTAGCCATAAGCGGCGTATTTAAGGAGGAAAATAGATGGAAAAAATAATCATTAAAGCCCGTGCCGCCTTTAAAGGCAAGGCCGAAGGCTATGCTTTAGTATGCCCCGATAGCATTGCCGGCTGGGATGGTATTAACCCATTAACCGGGGTTATTAAAGATTATCATAGTATTAACCGTGGCAAATCGATTAGAAATACTATTTTGGTTTTGCCCTCAAGCAAAGGGTCTAATGGTTGGTCTTGTTATTTTACGGCCAGTAAAATTACCGGTGGCAGCCCTTTGGGCTGGCTTTTTACGGCTATGGATTCTTCGGCCGCCGTGGCTACCGCCGGGCTTGCTATTCCCACTATTTGCGATTTTAGCCCCGAGCAAGATCCTTGCAAATTAATTAAAAGCGGCGATTATGTTTATCTGGATGGCGATAATGGCATTGCCGAGATTATCAAAAACCCTTATCCGCCCACTATAATCAGCCAAGATGCTACGAGTTTGCAAATTAGCGGCCAATACCCGGATATGCGTGAGCATTATGCCGATTTTGCCTCGCAAGCTCAAGATGTGGCTAAAGGCTTAATCAAAAAAGTTGATAATTTTAAAATTAAGCCCGAGCAAATCAAATCTTGCCAAATTAAATTGGCTACTGCCGCTAAAGAAGGCGAGCTTAAAGCCATCTTTAACGAATATTTGCCCCAAGCCGAATTAAATATTGAAATAGTAAGCACTTTAGCAGAAGGCGCTTTATTATGCTGCACCGCTAACTGTGCGCTATAATAGTTTAATACTATAATTTATGCAAAGGAGCACTATATGAAATTAACCGCTTATGAACAGGAAATGCTAGATGGCGTGCATGGTCGCCTTAAGCAGGTAGCAATCGAGAATATTGTTAATTATGCCAAAATTTTGCAGGCCGAGGAATTATGTAAAGTAACCAAAGCCACTATTTTTTGCGGCAATCATCCGTATTTAGCTCATTGTAAGGCCGATGATTTTGCTACAGTGTTTACCAATATGGCCTTATGCCGTGACGAAACCATCGATTTTAATCAGGTGGCCGAAGGTTGCCATGTGCAAACCTGTGTAGAGCCTTGCGCCCGTGAAGATTATCAAATCTTTAATCAAAGTAAGGACTTTTTTGAGCGTAATAAGTATTTTATAGAAGAAACACGCAAGGCAGGGGTAATTATTGCCGGCACTTGCTCTCCATATCTAAATGGCTGGATTCCGATTAAAGGCGAACATTTTGTTACAACAGAATCTTCGATGACCACTATCGGCAATTCGCTATGGGGCGCTTGCTGTAATAGTGATGGCATCGAGGCTGCTTTTTGGTCGGCCATTTGCGGCCGCACCCCCAAATGGGGCTATCATACCGAAGAATATCGTAAAGGTACTCATTTAATCAATATCGATACCAAGCTCGATAGCATTATCGATTGGGAAATCCTCGGGGTGGCTATTGGCTCTAAGCTGCCGCCTAATGCTAATCCGGTTTTGGTTGGTGATTTTTCCGAGGCCAATTTTAATAAATTACGTTGCTTTTTGGTATCTTTATGTATCAATAGCAATTGCCGCATGGTGCATATTGTGGGCATCACCCCCGAAGCACCCACGGTAGAGGCCGCTTTTGGCGATAAGCCGATTAAAGATACCTTTACCATCACCGATGCCGAAATGATTGCCGCCTATGATCAATGCTGCGATAAAGGTAGCGATTTAGAGGTAGATTTTGTAAGCCTTGGTTGCCCTCATTATGATATCGACCAAATTAAAGAGGTTGCCAATTATCTTAAAGATAAAAAGATTAAAGAAGGCCTGCTCTTTATCCTGTGGACGGTTTATCCGATTAAGCATATGGCCGATGTTAATGGCTATACCGAAATTATCGAAAAAGCCGGCGGCCATATCTTTACCGGCGCTTGCCCCTCCGGCATGGGCCCCACCTTCCTCGAGCCGCTAAAGGTGCAGGTATATGATAGTAATAAGCATGCCGGCAATGTACGCAGCACCGTTAATAATACCGTTTTTTATACCGATGTAAAAAATTGCCTAGATATTGCGATAAACGGGGTATTCAAGGAGGAGCATAAATGGAAAAGATAGTTTTACAAGGTCGAGGCGCCTTTACCGGTAAAGCCGAAGGCTATGCCTTGGTTTGCCCGGCCAGCATTGATGCCTGGAATGGTATCCATTTAGATACAGGTGTGATTAAGGATTTTAAGTGCATAAATAAGGGTAAATCGATTAAAAATACCATTTTAGTTTTGCCTGCCAGCAAAGGTTCTAATGGCTGGTCGATATTCTTTTCGGCTACCAAGGTAAGCAATGTTAATCCGGCCGGCTGGCTGATTAATGAAATTGATTCGTCCTCGGCAGTGGCTATTGCCGGTTTGGGTATTCCCACCGTTTGCGATTTTCCGGCCGATCAAAACCCTTGCCAAATTATTGCCGATGGCGATTATGTAAGCATTGATGGCGATAGCGGCCAAGTGGAAATTATAAAAAGTTCGCTTTTAAAAACCAATATTAAAAAATGCGATGGTGTATATTATATTGGCGGTCAATTGCCGGATATGAGCGAAAACCCAAGCCAGCTTAGCTTTAAAGAGCAGGCCAAGGCCGTATTTAAGGGCTTGGAGCTAAAGGCAAATAATTTAAATACTTCTTTAGATAATGCCTTAATGAACTATATTCATATTAGCGATATGGCCTATTTAGACGAAATGAACGAGGTTTATGATCAATTCTTTAAAGGTGATAAGCCCACCCGTATTACCGTTGAGGCCAAGGGCTTTCCGGCCGGTACTAAAATTATCATCACTTCGCTAATTGCCGAAAAGGCCGAGGACAAGCAAGTATTTAGAAGTAAAAACCCCAATTTTTGCTCCGATATTGGGGCTACTGCCACCATTCATAATGGCATTATCCGCTTAAACGGGATGATACCGATGGATGGCAAGAGTGGGGATATTGTAAAAGGCCATACAACCGATCAGGCCAGGGCAATTTTGGCCAATATTCAGGAATTGCTGGAAGAAATGGGCAGCTCGATGGCTAATGTGCTGCATGTTAATAGTAAAGTTGGCATTGGCACCGATTTTGGCGAGTATATTAAAGGCTTCCATGAGTATTTTGATACCGAAAGCGAGCATCCGGCCAGGGTAGCCTCGATTGTTAATATCTGGGAAGATTTAGCTTTGGAATTATCGATTACCGCCGCTGTAAATAAGGATGATAAGCAGGTATTCCGCAGCCCCAACTTTAAGGCTTTATCAACACCCAGCTATCCTTCGGTAAATATTTGCGGCAATACGATTTTCCTTTCGGGGATAATCAGCAATGATAAGCAAACAGGCGCTTTAATCGAGTCGGATCTTAAAACCGAGCTGGATGTTTGCTTTGATAATCTTAAATCGGTATTAAGCGATTTAGGCAGCGATTTTAGCGATGTATTAATGCTGGATATTTATACAACCGAAGACGGCGATGCTGATTATCAACTAATTAAAGACCTGGTTAACGAGGTGTTTGATAATAATCCGCCGGCAGTGGCGATTATTTATACTAAGCAAATGCTAGCTAACTTAAAGGTAGAATTTGGCACTTTTGCGGCTTTAAAGCAAAAATAAGAATTTTTTTGGAGGATAAATTATGTATACCAGACCTGCTTTAAGCGAACAACAAGTACAAGATATTCATGAGCGCAGTTTATATTTTATCGAAAAGCATGGTGTAATGCTTAAACATCAAGGCTGCCGTGATATTATGGCCAAAAACGGTGCTCTAGTAGAAGGCGAAATTGTTAAAGTACCGGCTGCCATTATGGAAAAGCTTTTAAAAGATTTGCCCAGCCGCTTTACGGTAACCGCACGCGATCGCAGCAAATCGGTGGAAATCGGCCGTGGCTTGCCTTATGTATCGGCCCCTACTACCAGCAATGTTTTTATTACCGAGGGCGATACCAAGCGCAAGGCAACCATGGATGATTGGCAAAATGCCCTTAAGCTGGCGCATACTTCCGATGTTTGCGATTTGATTTGCCCCTATATTATGGAGCCGGAAAGCGATGATATTACGGCCATGGTAATTAATCAGTATTATCAGGGTGTATCCATGACCGATAAGCCTTTAAATACGGTATCTTTTAATCCTAAAATTGCCGAGGCCAGCCTTAATTTTGCTAAAATTGCCGTTGATGCTGCGCCCGATCAATATTATTGTGTGGGCGGCGCTAATACTAATTCGCCTTTAATTTGGGATGAGTATATGGCAGCCAGCATTTATTTACATGCCCATGCCAAGCAGCCGATGTTTTTGGCAAGCTGTGCCATGGCCGGCTTTACCACCCATATTAAAATTGCCGAAACCCTGCTAATCACTAATATTGAATTGATTTTTGGTATTGCTTTAATCCAAATGATTAGCCCCGGCTTGCCTTGTATTTATGGTAATGTTAGCGGTGCTTCGGATATGAAGAGCATGAATTTAACCATGTGCTCGCCCGATACCCTTTTAATTGCCGGCGGCGCATCGCAACTAGCTCGCTATTATAATTTACCGGTGCGGATATCCGGTTCTTTAACCGATGCCAAAATGCTTGATGCTCAGGCCGGCATGGAGGCCGCTCTTACTTTGCTGATTGGCATGCTTAATGATGTAAGCTTTGCGATACATGGTTTTGGCATGATGGAGGGCTTTGGCTCGATTAGCTTAGAAAAGTGGATGCTGGATGAAGAAAACACCCGTTGGTGTCGTCATTACTTATATAAGAAGATTGACGATATCCAAGATAATATTTATGATGTAATGTTAAAGGCCGGTTATGGCGGTAATTATCTATATGATGATAGCACCATGACTTTATTTAGAACTGCCTTCTTCGAGCCTCAATTAACCGACCGCTTGGTTTATGGCGCTTGGAAAGAGCGCAATTTAACCATTGAGCAAAAGGCCAAGGAGATGTGGCAAAAAAGGGTAGCGGAATATCAAGCACCTGCCATAGATAGCACCGTGCAGCAAGCATTGGCTAAATATTATCAAAGTTTATAATTCTAAATATAATGAGGGGCGGCTTTTTACCGCCCCTAAATTTATATTTTTTAGGCAAAAATAGTCTTAAAACTGTCAGTTTTTTTACTGTTTCTACTATATATATGTTTTTTTATCAAAACTCGATTATAATCCGCTAAAGTTAATAATATAGGCAGGATTATTTAATATTTATATCGAAAATAAAATTAAGGATTTCTGGATTTTGCCATCGCCTTTATGGCTGAATTAGGTTTATTATTTTTAGCTAAAACAAATCAATCAGCCTTTGCAAAACCTCGGATGCCCTTTTAAACTTACCCCGTTTAAGCTCCTATCCGTCTAAAAAATCAAATAAAATAGCCCGAAATTGGCAAATTTAGTTAAAATTTTTTAAATTTGTATCAAAATGCCCATGTTTTATTTTTACAAATAAGCTTTTTTGTAAAATATTTTTAAAATTCATTTATTTTATTAATAAAAATTATCAAATTTTTATAGGGGTTATAAGCTGGTGTTTTAGCTTATGAATAGTCCTAGGTTACATAAAAAGGGTTGCCAAACAGCAAAAACTGTGATATAATACCACTAACCTAATAACGATTGCTTAATTTCGCGATCGGATGAAAAGGAATGATACAGTGCAAAGTAGAGATAAAATCAAGTTCTCCGAAGCTAAATACATACGAAGTACTCAGCGTAAGGCTACCGAAAAAAAACGTCTTAGTAAAGTTCAAAGAATTGTATCTACAGCCATTGTTTTATTAAGTTGTGCTTTTCTGATTTTGGGCGGCATTAATGTGGTTTCGGCCAATACATCCGCTTATCAAATACGTTTGGAAGATCAAGTTTTAGCAACTTTAAGCAGTGAAGAACAAACCGTTGCAGTTATTGAACGCTACTTGGCAGATAAATCTGCCGAAATGGGTCTGGAAGTTGTTAGTGCTGAATATCTTAGGGTGGAAAAAGTATCGTCACGCGATGCCGTTTATACCAGCGAAAACGATGCCTACACAATCCTAACCGCCCAAGTGCCAATTTTAGCCCAGGCCGTGGCTGTTTGCATTAATGGTGAGCCCTTAATGTATGTAGCCGAAAAAGATATTGCTATGCAAGCCATTGATAATATTAAAACTTTCTATCAAGGCGAGGATAATGAAACTGTCAGCTCGATTACCGTAATGGAAGAGGTTGGCCTATTATCCACCACCGTAGCACCCGACCAAGTTTTGGATTTAGAGCAAGCCACTAATATGCTGATTTACGGCCAAATGTCCGAAGATTATCATTATGTAATGGCCGAGAACGAAACTATTGTTGAAGTTGCTGTAAGCAATGACTTAACCGTAGAACAATTATTAAGCCTAAACCCCGATTTTAATGCCGAACAGCAATTAAAAATCGGTGATGTTTTATCCTTAAACTTACCCGAGCCTTTGCTTAATGTTCAAATTAAGCGTACCGTAGCCATTGAAGAGGAAATTCCCTTCGAAACAGAACAAAGGGATAATTATTCGATGAACCGAGGCGAGGAAGAAGTAGTTACCGTCGGCGAACCCGGTAAAGCGGTAGATACCGTAGAAATTATCGAGGTTAATGGCGAAATTATCGCCGAAAACACCGTAGAGCGCATTGTTATTAGCGAGCCAGTTACCCAAGTTGTAGAGCGTGGCGCCATGGTTGTGTCTGCTTCACGTGCCTATACCGGTAGCTTAGGTTCGGGATTGGTAGCTTGGCCTTATCATGGCGTTATAACCTCGCTGTTTGGCCCGCGTGGTATGGGTTTTCACTCCGGTATCGATATTGGCGGCTCTATTGGCGATGCCATTGTATCGGCCGGTGATGGTGTAGTTATTAGTGCCCAAAATGATGGCGGCTATGGCCTATGCGTGGTTATCGACCATGGTATAGTAGGCGGCGATCGCTTAGTTACTCTTTATGCTCACTTAAGCGGCATGTTTGTTAGCGCCGGCCAAACCGTAAGCAAAGGCGAAACTATCGGTGCCCTTGGTAATACCGGTAATAGTACCGGCCCCCACTTACATTTTGAAGTTCAGCTAAATGGCATAGCCTATGATCCATTAGCTTTCCTTGATACATCCATCAATATGACTTTTGGAAATTAATAATAATTTATTAATTAACTAGGCTATGCTCTATTAAATATGGGGTATAGTCTAGTTTTTTATTATAATTTAATATTTTTTTAAATTATTTGTAAATTTATTAAAATTTTACTTTTCAAATCGGCTTTTTTTAGATATAATAGAAGTAGGACTGGGAGGTGAAGCGGTGCTATTTATATATCAAAGCCGAGAGAATAATTTACGCTCGATTGAAGCCATCGAAAAAAACTGCTGGATTAATTTAATAAATCCTACCGAGGCCGAATTGCAGCAGGTGATCAGCGCTACCGGCTTGGATGAAACCTTTTTAAAATACCCCTTAGACGATGAGGAAATTCCTCGTGCCGAAGTAGAAGAAGATCAGGCTATGATCATTATCCATACCCCTTTAAGGGTAGATGATGATATTATCTACGACACTATCCCTTTGGGCATTGTTTTAAACCATGATTATATTGTAACTATCTCTCTTTATGATTTAAATCTGCTGGAAGAATTTATGTCTACCAGAATTAAAGACTTGGCAACATTTAAAAAAACCCGCTTTATTTTTCATCTATTGCAACGCAAAACAACTTTATTCCTGCGCTATCTTAGGGATATTAATTTGCGAATGGAAAAAATGGAAGATGAAATAAATAGAAGTATGAAAAACAAGGACTTGCTCTATTTGCTAAACTTACAAAAAACCTTAGTTTATTTTTCTACTTCTTTAAGATATAATGCTAGAGTGATGAATAGGCTGATGCGCGGAAAAACCGTTAAAATGTATGAGGAGGATGAGGACTTACTAGAAGATGTAATAATCGAGAACACGCAGGCTATCGAAATGGCCGATATTTATAGTGATATCGCCGCCAGCACTATGAATTCCTTCGCTTCTTTAATTTCTAATAATCTAAGCGATACAATGAAGCTTTTAACAGGCATAACCATTATTTTATCTATCCCCACCATGATTGCCAGCTTTTGGGGTATGAATGTTGCTGTACCTTTTGGTAATGCAATATCTGTATTTGCTTCGTTTGGAATTATTCTTGTTTTTGCTCTAATTGCTTGTATTGTATCAATTGTTTTGTTACGTAAAAAGGATATGTTCTAAAACCAAAAACTATTTTTATGGAGGTCATACTAATGCGTAATCTAAATATCAAGAGTAAGATTTTAGTAAGTTTCGGAATTACCTTTGTGTTAACTTTAGCTATTGGCTTAATCGGTATTTTTTCTTTAGTTACAGCATCAAGCAATACTGTTGATTTAAATAATCGCGCCAATAATTCTTCTATTTTAACATATCTATTGGCAAATATGAATGCTCAGCAAGCAGCTTATCGTGGTGCCACTTTATACTACTTAATGGAAGATGATGAGCGCTTCGAGCGTGATACAAATAGCTTAGCTTCTTTAGATGCCGAGTTTATTGCCACATTAGGTATGATGAATAGCGAGGTATTAACCGATGCGGATAGCCAAGCTATATCTGCAATTTCAACATCCTATGCAACATATGATAAGCTAATAGACGACTTTTTGGAGGCTCTTTCCCAGCCAGGTCTTACCGAAAGCGAGATGCAAACTTATATTAGTTTATTTTCCCAGCCGTCAGCGGATGTTGTAAGTGGGGTAACAGCCTTAGTTGGTAGCTATGCCACCGATACCGATAGATCCGCTTTAGATAGCATAGCCGCCGAAAAAGTTATGATTATTTTCTTAATTGTAATTTTAGTTTTAGCCGTGGCTGCCTCAATCTTCGTATCTAATTTCTTGACTAAGATGATTGTACCACCCTTGCACCTAATCCAAGTTTGCCTTAAGCAAATTGCCGATACCGGTAATCTTAACTTTACTGAAGAAGAATGGGCTTTGGGCCGTAAGTATAATCAGTTTAAGGATGAGGCTTCTCAGGCCTTGGCAGCTTTTATGAGTATGCTCAAGCAAATGCTTTATTATGGACAAGTATTGGAAAAAATTTCCAAGCGTGACTTAACCGTTGAAATCGAAACCTTAGGAGCGCAAGATACTATGGGTAATGGCCTAAGCACCATGGTTCATACCCTAAGCGATATGATTAATGAAATTAAAACCTCTGCCGAATTTGTATCGGCCGGCGCCGTTCAAATTGCCGATGGTGCTACTGCCCTTGCCAATGGCAGCACCGATCAGGCAGCTACCTTGGATCAATTATCGTCTTCGATTGCCCAAATCCGCGAAAAGTCTATCCTAAGCTCTAAAATGGCTGTTGAAACTACAGGATATACTACCGATGCTGCCAATTTCTTGGGCGAAAGCATCGGCTATATGGGTCAATTAAATGATGCGATGACTAATATCGAAAATTCCAGTAAAAATATTGTTAGTGTAACCAAAGTTATTGAAGATATTGCTTTCCAAACCAATATCTTGGCCTTAAATGCTGCTGTTGAAGCCGCCCGTGCCGGCCAACATGGTAAAGGCTTTGCCGTTGTTGCCGATGAAGTACGTAACTTAGCAGCTAAAAGTAGTGCCGCCGCTAAGGAAACTTCTTCTTTAATTCAAGGCAGTGTAGACAGTGTGCGTAATGGTTCGGGTATCTTGGTTCAAACCGGCGATAGCCTAACTAAAGTTACCGAAATTGCCGGCCAAATAGTTTCAGCCATGGAAGATATCTCGGCCAAAAATGATGAGCAATATGCCGCTATCGACGAGATGACCACCGCTATTAGCCAGGTTTCGATGGTTGTACAAGCCAATAGCGCCACCGCTCAAGAAAGTGCCGCTTCTTCGGAAGAATTAAGCAGCCAAAGTGCTGTGCTTAATGATATTATTGCCAAGTTTAAAACCAGCCAAGATCATTCTTCGGTAGGTACCGGCCGTTCCGGCTATATCGCAGCTTCTAGCGAGAGTAGTTATGACTTTGATAGTAGCAATAGCGATTTACATAAGTACTCTTATTAAGGCCTTAAATTGGCTTTGATTGGCTTTGATTAGTAAAAGGGCTGCCGCAATTAATTTTGCGCGCAGCCCTTTTTTGTATTAGTAAATTCATTACTTTTTGGTAAAAAGTAGTACAAAAACTTTTAAAATAAAGAGAAGGGGAGTGTCAAGAAAAGACAGCTCCCCTTTTTTATTAATCGTTTTTATTAAACCAATCTTTTACTAGCGGCACATATTCTTGATGGGCATCCATCATGCAAACATGGCGGCCATGGAGTAATTCCCATTGGGAATTGGGAATATGATCATACATATATTTTGCTACTAAAGGAGTGCATTCGTCTGCTGTGCCACTGATGATTAAGCTTGGTTGCTTGATATCTTTTAGCTTAGCTCGGTAATCAAAATCTTTGAGGGTTCCGCTGGGGGCAAACTCGGTATGCCCCCAGGCGCAGATATATGATTCTTTGCCAATAATGCGATGGCGGGCAAGGCATTCCGGAAGATTTTCATCCTTGGAATAGCAGTGGCGGGCCATATAGGCCTTAACGGCCTTTACGTAGTCGGGGTTTTCATAATCTTGATTTGCTTCGGCTTGGATGATAGCATCTTGCATATGCTGCGGAAAATAGGTTAAATATCTTCTTTGCTCTTCTTCCCACATTGCCGAGGAGGGCAAGGTGCTATCTAAAACTGCACTTAGCACATCTTTGGGCTGATGATCACAAAGATAAGCTATTAGCAACATTCCGCCCCAGGAATGGCCTAGCATATGGCATTCTTTAATAGCTAAATGTTCTTTAAGGGCTATTAGCTCATTCATCCAGGTATCCAAAGTCCAAAGCGAGGGATTAGATTCAACCATCGAGTTGCCGCAGCCCAGCTGATCATAGCTAATAAGGGCTCGTCCATCTTCGGCGATACAATCTAAAAGCTCCATGCCATTATGGGTAGAGCCGGGGCCGCCATGCAATAAAATAACCGGTTTTGTATTGCCGCTGCATTCTCCTGCTATACGATAATAAGTTTTGTGGCCTAAATAAGGCATATATCCTTCGGTAATTTTCATATTATAGCTCCTTATTAGATTAATGCAAAACTTATGCTCGCCCTTTTTGTTTATTATTTTGGACAATATCGTCTAAAATTGTAGCAGCAGTGGCCATAATTGGGCTGCATTTTTTAAACACTGTATAATGGGCATCTTTTAGCGGTTTGCAATTTAAGGCTCCCATTTCTTGCTCAAATCTTTGCAAAAAATCGGCAGTTAACTTTTTAATTTCTTTGCTGCCATGGGCATTATCTACCACATATAAGCTACTTAAAACAGCAACTGCCCCGGCTAAAGCGCCACATAAATGTTCTACGCCCATGCCGCCGCCAAAGCCTGCCAAAAGCTTACATGCCTGCTTATCCAATTGCAAATCATAGGCCTGATTAGCCCCATATATCATTTTTTCGGCACAATTATAATCCTCGGCCTTACCAAAACCTTCGGCCAATAAGTTTGCTAACATTGCATAACCTCCTCATAATTTATTTTAATTAACTTCCACAAAAAAAGACAATTTCCTTTAGTTAATGTTGATGCAAGCTATAAGCAGCGACTAAAGGCTTGCAAATTAAGCCTAAAAAATTATTGCCATAAATAAAAAGGGGCTGTCGCAACCGACAGCCCCTTTTGTTTTTGAAAATTATTCGCTTTCCGGACTATACTTTTCGCGAGCAGTATACTCGGTATGCAATAGCTCATGCGAGCGATGGCCGAGTGGCTCAAGTAAAAATTCTTTGTATAAGGTATCGATATGCGGATTATTATGCGATTTACGCATTTTCTTACCCTCGTCCTCGGCATAGATGGCTTCGGCACGATTAGCCTTAATCGGGCTGGTATAGCTGCCGCGTGGCTGACCACCACCGGCAATACAGCCGCCCGGGCAGCCCATTACTTCGATAAAGTGATAGGGCGATTCGCCGGCTACCAATTGATCCATAATTTTACGTGCGCCTGCTAAGCCGCTGGTAACAGCAACTTTGGCTGTAAAGCCTTCTAGGAATTTATATTCCGGCAATACGTTTTCGAAGGTAAGAGCAGCCTCTTTGATTTGGTCAAAACCAATAATCGGGGCTACATGTAATTTGTCGAAAGGTAGCTCGCGGCCGGTTACCAATTCATAAACGGTACGCAAGGCAGCCTCCATAACACCGCCGGTTACACCGAAGATATCGGCAGCGCCCGAGGATAAGCCCAAAGGTGCATCAAATTCCGATTCCTTCATGCCGGCAAAATCGATACCTGCTTCTCTAATCATTCTGGCCAGCTCACGGGTGGTAAGTACGGCATCTACATTAGGCACGCCATTATTTACCATCTCGGGGCGAGCTGCTTCGAACTTTTTAGCGGTACAGGGCATTACCGATACCACAAAAATATCTTCCGGCTTAATGCCTAATTTTTCGGCATAATAGGATTTTACTACCGCGCCTTCCATCATATGCGGCGATTTGCAAGACGATAAATTATCTAAATTATTATGATAATTATGCTCGCAGAATTTAATCCAACCGGGGCTACAGCTGGTAATCATCGGTAATACAGCACTTCCACCGGTAAGGGCGGCTTTGGCGCGATCGAGGAATTCGCTGCCTTCTTCCATAATGGTTAAGTCGGCTGCAAAGTTGGTATCAAAAACATCATCAAATAAAAGCTCTTTTAAGGCCGAAGCCAATTTGCCGGTAACCGCAGTACCAGGGGCTAGGCCAAATTCTTCGCCTATACCTACCCTAATTGCCGGGGCAACCTGTACCACGGTGCGCTTTTTAGGATCGGCAATGGCATCCCAAACTTGGGCAATGGCATCGGTTTCTTTAAGGGCATTTACCGGGCAAACATTAATGCATTGGCCACAATAAGTGCAATCAACCTCGGCCAAATTAAAGCCCATGGCCGGGCCTACCACGGTTTTAAAACCACGGTTTTGAGCATTTAAAATACCCACTTTTTGTACTTCATTACATACTGTTATGCAACGACGGCATAATACACATTTGGCCATATCACGAGTAACCGAAGGCGAAACATCAACAAACTCGGCCGAGCGCTCGCCTACAAAACGCTTTTCGGTAACGCCCAAACGCTGGGATATATCTTGTAATTCGCAGGTGCCGCTTCTAAAGCAATGCAGGCAATCTTGCGGATGATCGGATAAAATTAATTCGCAATTTAATTTGCGTGCCTTACGGGCTTTGGCCGAATTGGTATAAATTACCATACCATCGGTGGCCTTTACCATACAGGCTGCTTGCAGGGTGCGTGCGCCTACTACTTCTACCACACACATCCGGCAGCCGCCGTATTGATGAATATCCTCCAGATAGCAAAGGCTGGGGATATAAATGCCCTCTTCCTTGGCGGCCTGAATAATAGTATAGCCTTCAGGAACAGTGATTGGCTTTTCGTTTATGGTTATATTAATCATTTTTTGATTTTCCATGATTCCACCCCTTACTATTGGTCGCAGCGGAGGCAACGGGTAGCTTCCGCAATCGCATTTAATTTACGATAACCGATAACAACTTCCCTAAAGCCTTGCTTGCGTTTTTCCACCGGCAATAATTCCATCGGGAATCTTTCGTACTCGGCCGAATCTTCGTCAACTTCGGTAAAGGGAATTTCAATCGGCTCGCCTTTATTAAGCTCGCCTTTGCCGCCTAAATAGATATCGATATTGATAGCAGCTTTTTTACCATCGGCAATAGCGGTAATGGCCACATCCGAACCACGGGCTACATCGCCGCCGGCAAAAACGCCTTCCATGGAAGTCATCAAATTATTGCGGTCGGTAACAAAAGAGCCCCAAGCGGTTAATTCTACATCATCTTTAGTGATGAAGGGGAAATCGGCTTGCTGACTAATGGCCGGGATAATCATATCGCATTCGATAGTATATTCCGAACCCTCGATACGCTTAGGCCTACGGCGGCCGCCGCTATCAAAATTGCCTAATTCCATTTTTACACATTCGATGCTGCAAACCTTGCCTTTATCGTCGCCGATAAAGCGTACAGGATTAACCAAATCGATGATTTCGACACCTTCGGCGATACCGTCTTCGATTTCATGGGCATCGGCCGGCATATCGTCGATGGTGCGGCGATAAAGCATGGTAACTTTTTCGGCACCTAGGCGGATGGCAGTACGGGCAGCATCGATGGCGGTATTGCCGCCGCCTACTACGATAACCTTTTTGCCAACACGTACTTTTTTGCCTAAGCTTACATCTTGCAAGAAGTGCAAGCCATGGGTAACGCCTTTAAGATCTTCGCCTTCAACACCGGCTTTATTGGGTAATTGGGTACCGGTGGCTACATAAACCGCATCGTATTTATCGCGCAATTCTTGGAAGGAAATATCTTTACCAACTTCGGTATTTAAGTGGATGCGAACACCCTCTTGGCGGATAAGCTGAATTTCATGCTCTAAAACTTCATTAGGTAAGCGATATTCGGGGATACCATAGGCTAAAACGCCGCCGGCTACCGGCTTGGATTCATAAACATCAACATCATAGCCGATACGTACTAAGTAATAGCCGCAGGTTAGGCCGGAAGGGCCGGCACCGATAATAGCAATGCGCTTGCCATTTCGGGGGAATACGATATCTTTATGGGTGGTTGTTTCATTCTTCATGGCATAATCGGCCACAAAGCGTTTTAAATCGCAAATAGCAATGGCTTCGTCACGCTGGGAACGACGGCATTTGCTTTCGCAAGGATGGGTACAAATACGGCCGCAAACGGCAGGGAAGGGATTATCCAAACGAATTAAGCGATAAGCATCCATAAAGCGGTTTTGTTGGATAAGTGCCATATAGCCTGGTACATTGATACCGGCCGGGCAGGCATTTTGACAAGGCGAAATAAACATGCTGGAACATACGCCGGCATGACAATAATTATCTTCGATATGCTCGATATATTCATTAGCAAAGTATTTCATGGTCGAAAGTACGGGGTTAGGTGCTGTTTGGCCTAGGCCGCACATAGCAGTTTCTTTAATATTAAGCGATAATTCGGTTAAAGAATCCAAATCTTCGGGGGTACCTTCGCCTTTGGTGATACGCTCTAAAATTTCGAGCATGCGCTTAGTACCGATACGGCAGGGCACGCATTTACCGCAGCTTTCGTCTTGGATAAACTCCATGAAGAAACGGGCGGTATCTACCATACAGGTATCTTCGCTCATCACGATTAAGCCACCCGAGCCCATCATAGCACCCATTTGGATTAAGGAATCATAATCAACCGAGGTATTTAAGTATTCTTTGGTGATACAACCACCCGAAGGGCCGCCGATTTGGGCTGCCTTAAAGGGCTTATTATTGGGAATACCGCCACCGATTTTAAAGATTAATTCGCCTAAAGAAATACCCATCGGTACTTCTACAATGCCGGAATTGATGATATCGCCGGCTAGGGCAAAAACTTTAGTACCTTTACTTTTGCCTACGCCATAACCGGCAAACCAGTCGGCGCCATTAATTAAAATGGGCGGAATATTGGCAAAGGTTTCTACATTGCTGATAATGGTGGGATAGCCATATAAGCCACGCTCGAAGGGGAAGGGGGGCTTTTGTTTAGGCTCGCCACGCTCGCCCTCTACCGAGGCTAAAAGCGAGGTTTCCTCACCGCAAACAAAGGCGCCTGCGCCGATGCGTATTTCTAAATCAAAATCGAATTTGCTACCAAAAATGCCTTGGCCTAAAATGCCGGCGGCACGGGCTTCTTCGATGGCAACGCCTAAGCGCTCTACGGCAATTGGGTATTCGGCACGTACATAAATATAGCCCATATTAGCGCCGATGGCATAAGCACCGATCATCATGCCTTCGATAATGCTATGCGGATCGCCTTCTAAAAGGCTTCTGTCCATGAAGGCACCGGGGTCGCCTTCGTCGGCATTACATACAATATATTTTTGCTCGCTCTGAGCTTTAAGGCCGGCTTCAAATTTAATGCCGGTGGGGAAACCGCCGCCGCCACGGCCACGCAAGCCGGATTTTTTAACTTCTTCAACGGTATCGGCAGCGCTCATGGTATTTAGGGTTTTGGCTATGCCTAAATAGCCATCACGGGCGATATAGTTTTCTAAGGATGCAAAGTCGATTTTGCCGCAATTACGCAAAGCAATTTGAACTTGCTCGCTAAAGAAAGGTATTTCGGCCATTTTGGGAATACGTTTTTGCAAATTGTTATCATAGAAGGTATAATCTTCGATAATGCGATCTTCGATGATATGGGCATTAACAATTTCCTTGGCTTTGGTTGGGTTTACAAAGGTGTAGAGGATGCCGGCCGGCTCGATTATCATTACCGGGCCTGCGGCACAAATGCCCATGCAGCCGGTAAAGGTAATTTTAACCTTATCATCAAGGCCTAATTCGGCAATGGTTTCGGCTACGGCAGTTTTGGTGGCTTCGCAATTGGTGGAAATACAGCCACCGCCGCCACATACTAAAATATGATGCTCATAAACGCTATTTTGTTTAATAAAGCTATCTTTAATTTCTGTTAGATGTTGTATAGTTGAGATATTCACAAATTCACCTCCGTCTAAGTTTAATACTTAGCCAAAATTTTATCTAATTTGTCGGGATTAACTTGCTGAAAAACTTCTTCACCGATATTCATAACCGGTGCTAAGCCGCAAGCGCCCACACAACGAGTAATTTCGATCGAGAATTTTTGATCTTCGGTAGTTTCACCTACTTTGATGCCCAATTCTTCTTCTAAGCGTTCGACAATTCTTTGACCGCCGCGTACATAGCAGGCGGTGCCCATACATACCTTAACGGCATTATCGGCTTGGGGAACGGTAGAGAATAAGGAGTAGAATGAGATTACCCCCGAAACTTCGCTGATTGGCTTATTCATGCCATCGGCAATAAATGATTGCAGCGTAAGCGGTAGATAACCATAAATATTTTGGGCAGTATGCAAAACTTGAATAAGACTACCGGGTTTATCTTTATATTGGGCTATAACCTCCGATATCTGATCATATTTCGCACGCTCTTCTGCCATTTCCTGTTCCTCTAAAGAGAGGACTTTTTCCTTTTGTGCGCTCATGATTTACCTCCTAATCTAAAATTAATCGGCCTTAAACCATAATAATTTTATCACAAACTAGGGAATTTGTCAAAAACAAAATGAATTTATTTTTTGTAAATATAGGCATTTTTGGACAATTTTATATATGTATTGTTAATCTCTATACAATATTCAAGTATTTTTATACATAAAAAAAGCTTAGCAAAAATTAATTGCAAGCTTAAATGAAAGTAAATATGCTAATTAAAATTAAATTTTATAAGATGTATACATTGAGCAAAATTGCAAATTTTTTTATATTCAGATAAATTAATCAAGTTAATTGACTCTATTTTGTTAATATAAGACAAATTAAGGGGTAGCTGGGCTTGGTTAGTTGTGGCAAACTTTTTGTATGTGGTTAAGGCAAAAGCTAAATAATCTATAATTAAAAGTAAATGTCCATATAATATACATCTGATATTATATGGACATTGTATAGAAAGAACCATATAAACTTTTGGTTTTGAGTTAAAGCCTTTAAGCACGCACCCGTAATCCGAACCCAGCCAAGGCTGGGCTGGGTTCGGATTACGGGTGCGTGCTTATCATAAAAGAACTTGAACCTATATACCCTTATTTAAGCTAAGCCAAACACAACTCACTATAACCCAAAGCCTGCCGCTGATTTGGCTTAGAATCGTCTTGGCGGCGAATATCTGCGCCTAAACTGCGCAAGCTTAAAGCCAAATCCTGATAACCTCGATCGATATGATGAATATGCTCCACCTGGCTAATACCATGGGCGGCCAAAGCCGCCAGCACTAAGGCTGCTCCTGCCCTTAAATCGGTAGCCTCTAAGCGCGCACCATGCAGGGCGGTTTGGCCTTTTACTACCGCACATTCGCCATGAATACGAATATCGGCACCCAAGCGCTTTAACCAAGGCACATGATGAAACCTATCTTCAAAAACACTTTCCCTAATCACACATACATTGTCGGCTAAGGCCATCAAGGCCATAAATTGCGGCTGTAAATCGGTAGGAAAACCGGGATAGGGCATGGTGCGGATATCGGTAGATAGCGGCCTTTTGCCGGCAATTAGGCGAATACCACGCCGATCCTTAACTAGCGGAAACCCGGCCTCGGCCAGCTTTTTGATTAAAGCTGCATTATGCTCGCCTTGCCAGCCGCTAAGCAAAATATCGCCGCCGCAAGCAGCGGTCATCAAAAGCAAAGTGCCTGCTTCGATACGGTCGGGCATAATATCATATTCGGCACCATGCAGTTTTTTTACGCCGTCGATATAAATTGTGCCCTGGCCTGCCCCTTTAATCTTAGCGCCCATTTTGATTAATAGATTGGCTAAATCGATAATTTCCGGCTCGCGGGCGGCATTAACGATAATAGTTTCGCCATCTGCTAAACAGGCGGCCATTAGGGCATTTTCGGTAGCGCCTACGCTGGGGAAATCAAAGCAAATCTTAGCACCTTTTAAGCGGCTTGCCTTGGCCTCGATATAAGAACCATGATCATTAATATCCGCTCCCAGCGCCTTTAAGGCCAGCAGATGATAATCCATTGGCCGGCTACCAATAGCGCAGCCACCGGGATAAGGCAGGCAAACATGGCCAAAACGAGCCAAGATTGGCCCTAAAATTAAATTGGACGCCCGCATTTTACCAACCAAATGCTCCGGCGCCCAAATATTGTCCACATTTGCGGCTTTTAGGCTTAAGCTGCTGCCTTGCGGCTTTAAGCTAATCCCTAAATGCGTTAAAACATGGCTTATCATCTTAATATCGTCTAAAGCGGGCACAAAGTTAAGATTTACCTCGTCCGCTGTTAGACAAGTAGCGGCAATTAAGGGTAAGGCGGCGTTTTTTGCCCCGTTTAACCTAATTTCGCCACTTAATTTTTTACCACCAGTAATCAAATATCTGTCCACAAGAGCACCCCTTTGGCTCGCATAGACCTATTGCCTAAATATTTAGTCGGCAAATTCGCCAATCATTTTTACTTCCGGTTCCAGATTTATGCCGGCATATTCATAAACCCGCTTTTGAATTTCTTCGATAAGCTCATGAACATCTTTAGCCCTGGCACCGCCTAAGTTAATGATAAAATTGCCATGCTTTTTTGATACCATAGCCCCCCCAATTTGCATACCTCGCAAATTGGCCAATTCGATTAAACGCCCGGCATGATCATTGGCCGGATTGCGAAAAACACTGCCACAAGAGGGGAATTCTAAAGGTTGATGCAGGCTACGCTGCTGCAAAAGGCGCTTGATTTCGGCAAGGCTATCTTCCCGATTGCCTTGCGGCAAGGTAAGCATAACCCCACAAACAATAGCCTCGATATCAAAAAGGCTGCTATTACGATAGGCAAAGGTAATATCCGAGGAATCTAATATCCTTCTTTGCCCAGTATATTCAATAATCTCCACTTTGGTTACATATTGGCCGATAGTAGAGCCATAAGCACCGGCATTCATACGAATAGCACCACCTAGGCTACCGGGGATGCCGGCGGCAAATTCTAAGCCGCTTAAAGAACGCTCGGCAGCTTCTAAGGCCAGCTGCGGCAACATTTTGCCGGCTTGAGCATAAACAGTATTATCTTTCCACTTGGCGTTGCTAAAGGCTTCGCCCATTCTAATAATAATACCTCTAATCCCTTTATCGCCCACCAAAATATTAGAGCCATGGCCAAGAACCTGCCAGGGCATTTCTTTTTCGTTTAAAAAGGCTAAAAGATTAGCCAATTCGTCTTCGTTGCTAGGCTCTACCAGGTAGTCTGCCTTGCCACCTATTTTCCAAGTGGTATAATTACGCATCGAGGCATCTATTAAAACCGGTTTTTGAACAATAGCTTGCAATGCGGCCTGCCACTCAGTTTTATTCACCTTGCTTCCCCCTTTAAAAAATTAGCTGTTAATAAACCCTTCACCAACAGATCGGATATTACCGGCCCCCATAATTAAAAGCAAATCATTAGGGCAAGTTTGCTGCCTTAAATAATCAATGGTTTGTTGATGATTAGCGCTAAATATAATATTTTGATAGCCCAAACGGCGAGCCTCATCCACCACCATTTGCGCCGAAACCCCCTCGATAGGAGCTTCGAAGGCCGAGTATAATTCCTGAACAATTACCAAATCCGCCTTAAGAAGTGATTGGGCAAAATCGGCATACATGGCCAAAGTACGGCTATAACGATGCGGCTGAAAAACCGCCACCACCCTTTGGGCAATTTGCATATCGATAGCCGTATTAATAGTAGCGGCCACCTCGGTAGGATGATGGGCATAATCGTCGATAACAAAAATATCATTATGTTTAGCCAAAAGCTCAAAACGGCGCTTAGTGCCCCTAAATTCAGCCAAGGAGCTGGCGATTTGCTCAAAACTAAGCCCCAACTCGCGCCCTAAGGCAACGGCGGCCAAGGCATTAATTAAATTATGCTGGCCGGGCACATTCAATTTTAAAAGCCCTAGCTCTTGCCCCCGATAATAAACAGTAGCCTCGATAGCAAAAGGGCTATGTTTTATGTTTAAGATTGTATAATCACTATCTTGAGCTAAGCCATAAGTAATGGCATGCCCTTTAAAATCGGCAGCGCAGGCCCGTAAAGTAGGGCAATCATGGCCTAAAATGGCAAAGCCTGTGGCCGGCACTTGTTCTAAATATTGATGAAAGGCGCTACAGGTATGTTCAAAATCCTGATAAAAATCAACATGATCACTTTCGATATTGGTAATGATGGCGATATGCGGCTTTAAAAGCAAAAAGCTGCCATCGCTTTCATCGGCTTCGGCCACGATATAATCGCCGCTACCGGGCTTGGCATTACTGCCGATTATCGAAAGCATGCCGCCGATAATAATAGTGGGATCAAGGTTTGATAATTCGAGCATGGTGGCAATCATGGCGCTAACGGTGGTTTTGCCATGAGCACCGGCCACACCGATTCCACGTTTAAGCTGTAAAAGATGAGCCAGCATTTGTGCCCTTTGATAAACCGGTAAATTGCGCTTACGGGCAGCAATAATTTCGCAATTATCCATTTTAACGGCCGAAGAATAGACCACAGCCTGGGCGGCGGCCGGAATATTGGCGGCATCATGGCCATAATAAATTTGCGCCCCTAAAGCGCAAAGCTGCTTAGTTAAAGCGCTTTCGGCCATATCGGAACCGCTGATTTGATATCCTTGATCAAGCAAAATACGGGCAATAGCGCTCATGCCTATGCCACCTATCCCGATAAAATGTAAGTTTTTTTCCATAATTTTCCTCAATTATTAGCGCTTTAAAGGCTAAAAGCCCAGCGATAATTAGTTCATAGACTACTACTATATATCAAAGTTGGCCATTCGTCAATTGTAAAATATTTTTTACAATTAAGTCTAAAGCATCTTTTTGAGATAAATCACTAGCTTTAGCTGCCATTTCATCTAAGGTTTCTTTATTTGAGAATATTGATAAAATTATTTCGGTAAGAAGGGCTGGGGATAAATCGGAGCTATTGATGATATGGGCGGCACCATGGTTGGCGAAAACTTGGGCATTGAGGTTTTGGTGGTCGTTGGCGGCATAGGGGTAGGGGATGAGGATGGAGGGCAGGCCATAGAAGGCAACTTCGCTTAAGAAGGAAGCGCCGGCGCGGCCGATGGCCAGATTGGCGATGGCCAGAGCATAGGCCATTTCTTTAAGATAGGGAAGTAGGTGTAGATGGGGATAGTTATGGGTAGCAGCGGCTTTAAGGCAGTGTTGATAATCGGCCTCGCCGGTTAGATGGATGATACGCAGATTGGCCTTGATGAGGGCTGGGTAGGCCTCGATAAGGGCACGATTTAGGCTTTGCGAGCCTTGGGAGCCGCCGCAGATGATAAGGGTGGGGATATTTTGTTCTTGGGGCGGGATTTGCCAATAGTTGTAGGCTTGTTCGGGGGTGATGGTGAGCATTTCTTGGCGGATGGGCAGGCCGGTGAGGCTGGTATTGACATGGGAGGGGAAGTGGCGAGCGGAGTCGGCGAAGGTAAGGCAAACGAGGTCGGCATTTTTGGCGAGGAAAAGGTTTGCTTTACCGGGGAAGGCATTTTGTTCATGGATGAGGGTTTTGATTTTGAGTGATTGGGCGGCTTTAAGGATGGGAGCCATGGCATAGCCGCCGGTACCGATGATGATATGGGGATTAAATTCTTTAATAATTTTGCGTGCTTCGAGGATGCCGAAGGCATTGATGATGAGGTCGAGAGGGAGGCGAAGGGAGCGATGGAGAGAGATGGCGGAAACGCCTTGATAGTTAAAGTTATAGCTTTGGGCGAGGTGTTTTTCGTTGACGATGGGGCTGTGGTAGCCACTTTTGGCGCCCATGAAGAGGATATTGGCGGAATAGTTATCGGCGAGTTCTTTGGCGATGGCGAGGGCGGGATAGATATGGCCCCCGGTGCCACCGGCGGCCACGATGGCTCGCAAATTGGATTTGCCAATTTTGATTATTTGAGTTTTAGCCATAAATCCTCCAAAAAAGTTTTAATCAATTTTTTGCAAAAAATTG
>CAYJBP010000016.1:0-11125 GCA_964368605.1 uncultured Peptococcaceae bacterium
CGGCAGACGCCCCCTGTTGAGCAGGCGCTGCCTGTTGAGCAGGTTGTGCCTGTTGGGCAGGTTGTGCAGCAGGGGTTGCGGTATTATCTGCCGCAGCAGTGGTATTTGCCACTACGGGGGCAGGTTTATCTTCGGTAATTATTGGCGCAGCGGCTGCCGGCGCCTCGGTTTTAGTTGCCGCTTCCGCAGGAGTTGTGGCGGCCGCTTTAGGGGCGGCATTTTCTGCTGGCGCTTGGCTTGTGGTTTTGGCCGATTCCTGCTGATCTTGGCCTGCGCTATTGGCAATGCTTAGCTCATTATCTTGCTCGGCGACCACTTCCGATTTAGGAATACGCTTAATACGGGGCACAAAATTTTGCCCCCCGCCCTTTGCTCCTAATTGTTGACGCAAAAGTTCTGCATCCTTATCATTGATGCTGCTCATATGGCTTTTGATATTAGCTACCCCATTATCCTGCAGCTTTTTAATGATATCCTTGCTTTCTGCCGAAAGCTCTTTAGCCAATTCATATACTTTAATTTTTGCCAAACCATTCAACTCCTTGTTTGCACTTTACAAATTTATTCGCTGGGCTGTTCTAACTTTTTTAATATTGCCTTGGTAAAACCGGCATCGGTTAAGGCAATAGCACCACGTCGGCTTTTGCCGACAATTAAACCTAAATCATATTTATCCGGCCAATATAGCAGGGGGATATTTTGTTTTTCGGCTAAAAAAGTGATTTTTTTCTTAATATCATTGCCACTGTTTTCGGCCAAAATCATTAGGCAGGCTTTGCCATTTTTAAGGGCATTTTCGGCCGCTAAATCGCCGGCGGCAATTTTGCCGGCCTTTTGGGCTATGCCTAAATAATTGGCAATATCTTTTTGATTAGTATTTAGCTGATATACCTGCATTATTCCTCACCCATTATGGCCTGCTCGATGGACGGCCAATTTATATCCGGGCCCTTAACATTAAGGGCTCTTTCGATAGCTTTAATCTTTTTAGCTTTAATTAGGCATTGCTGATTATAGCAAATATAGGCACCTCGGCCGGGCTTTTTGCCGGTTTTATCGGCATCTACCAAGCTATTTTCCTGATAAACTACCCTTAATAATTGCCGTTTATCTTGCATAAGGCGGCAGGCAATGCACATTCTTTGCGGTACTTTTTTGTTCACGATTTATCTCCTAATTAAAGGGTTTCTGTTTCGCCTAGATTATCCTCGTCGATATCATCGATTAAGGCAACTTGCTCTACCAATTCAAAATCGTCGGCTTCGTCTTGCCATAGAGCCTTAGCTTGGCTTTCGCTTTTAATATCGATTTTCCAGCCGGTAAGCCTGGCCGAAAGACGGGCATTTTGACCTTCTTTACCGATAGCCAAAGATAATTGATGATCGGGCACAACTACCTTGGCAAATTTATCTTGATCGCTGGTTTCGACGCTGATAACCTTAGCCGGAGCCAGGGCATTGCTGATATAGTTGGCCATATTTTCCTCAAAGTGGATAACTTCGATTTTTTCGCCGGCCAATTCATTAACAATAGCCTGGATACGCATGCCTTTAGCACCAACGCAAGCGCCAACGGGATCGACATTTTCATTATTGCTGCTAACAGCAATTTTGGCGCGATAACCGGGCTCGCGGACAATCGATTTAATTTCAACCGTGCCATCATAAACTTCGGGCACTTCATTTTCCAGCAAGCGTTTAAGCAGGCCGGGATGGCTGCGCGAAACCATAATTTGCGGGCCTTTGGCGGTTTTACGAACTTCCAGCACATAAACCTTAATCCGATCGCCAATATTATAATCTTCACGGGCTATTTGCTCCGGCGGTGCTAATAAGGCCTCGGTGGAGCCTAAATCGATAAAAACATTTTTATTTTCTTTACGCAAAACGGTGGCTGTAATAATTTCGTCTTTGCGGGTAGCAAACTGATCATAAACCAGATTACGCTCGGCCTCTCTTATTCTTTGCACCACCACATGCTTGGCAGTTTGGGCAGCAATGCGGCCAAAAGAGCGGGGGGTAACTTCGGATTCAAACATATCGCCAATTTCAAATTCCGGATCAAAATCACGGGCAAAGGCTAAAGAAACCTGATTATTATCGTCCTCAACCTCGGCTACAACCTCTTTACGGTAAAAAACATGGATATCGCCTTCTTTAGGGTTAATTTCAACCCTAACATTTTGCGATGCCCCATAATTTTTTTTATAGGCCGAAATCAAAGCCGCTTCTAAAGCTTCTAATATAACGGCAACCTCGATACCACGTTCTTTTTCCAAATCTCTTAGTGCTTCAATGAATTCAGAATTCATGCTTTTCTCTCCTTAACTAAAATTGGGAATTATTTATTTAAGATTATTTTAAAACAAAGGTGCTAAATTAACTTTAGCAATGGTAGCTGCGGCAAAGCTTAGCTGCCCATTTTCGGTTTCGATAATAATAGATTCATCAACTAAGCCAACCAATTCGCCAAAAAACTCTTTAACCCCATCTTGGGGCGCATATAATTTAACGGCAACCCTTTGGCCACTAAAGCGGCTAAAATCGCTTTCTCGCCGCAAAGCTCTTTCCAAGCCGGGCGAGGAAATCTCCAAAAAGTAATTTTCGTCGATGGGATCATTTTCGTCTAGAGCCAGGCTAACCAATTCACTAAGTTGTTGACATAAATCATGATCGACGGCAATTTCCCGATCGATATAAATACGCAAATAGCGATTAGAGGCCTCTAAAACATATTCTACATCAATTAATTCGCAGGCACATTGTAAAGCCAGCGGTTCTACCATAGCAAAAATTTGTTTTTCCAGGGCATTAAAATCGATGGTTATTTTTTTCTTCTTAGCCATAAAACCTCACAAAATAAAAAGTGGGTTTATACCCACTTCACAGCTAGCAACATAGTAATACTTAATAAGTATAACATAGTTGTTTGGCAAATGCAAATGTTTTTATGATTTTTTTATTTTATATAGTACGATTGCAAAAATGCAAGCATAAAAAGCAGAGCCAAGGCGACAGGTTTTGCTAATAAGGATTAGCAAGCAAAGGTGATTGCGTTGGCGGCTTACAATAAGGTGTGTTTACGGAAAAATGCGAATACCCTAAAAGACTAACGAGCGGAGACAAGGAGTATGGCCAAAGCACCTACGTAATAAGACAACTTAATTAAACTAGCAAAAAGTAGTTGAAGCGGTATTTTGTATTTGCCAGGTGGGGGCGGTTTTTGCCCCGTCTGGCAAATACAAAATAAAGGCCGCAATGTTCGAGGAACTAACAGCCACCAGGGATACGAGCTTCACACGGTTTTGCCAAAAATACAGCGGCAGCAAAAGATTAAAATAATCCAGCTAATAATAGATAACTATATCCCAATTAGCGGAATGGTCAAGACCATTCCCTACAAAACATAAACAAATCAAAAACGACCAAAGCCGGGCTGGGTTCGGATTATATCGGCGAGGCTAAGCCAACATAAACAAGAACAAAAAAACTTGCAACACAAAAAATAAAACAAACAAAAATATCCGCCAATAAACATAAATAACCTACACTCCAACTAACAACACGCAACAACAAACCCAAGCCAAACCCAAACAAGAACACCCCCTACCAATCCAAGCCCCCCCCAAAATCAAAACCCCAAAAAAAAATATTTCAAGAAAAAAGGAGGGACATAATCCCTCCTCCAAATAAACATAATCAATAATAAAATTATAGCCCTTCTTCTTTAATAATATAATATTCTATAATAATATATTATTCTATACGTTTGAGGGCTGTTTCGGCTGCGCCGAAAGCCGCCCGCTTTTAAGCCTTTTCCTTCTCTTCCACCTTTATCCTTAATCTTTAGGCCTCTTTCTTACCATTCTTGGTGGCTTAAAAGCCTTTAAAGCTTAAGACCTTGGGGGCGCTGCCCCCAAACCCCTGCAATTTTTTGTAAAAAATTGAGTAAAACTTTTTACTATTCCTTTGCTTAGCCCAGCATTACATCCAATAACATCATTACCGTAAAACCACCAATTATACCCATCGTCGCAAAATATGGATGAACTTCCTTATCCCTTTGACTTTCAGGTATCAACTCATGCACAGCCACCAATATCATCGCGCCTGCCGCAAAAGCCAAGGAAAATGGCAGTATTTTTTCAATATATACCACCAATAATGCCCCTATAACCCCTGCCAATGGCTCTGCCATCCCCGATGACTGACCCAATAAAAAACTCTTGCGCCGCGAATACCCTTCTCGCCTCAATGGCAAAGATACCGCCGCACCCTCCGGAAAATTCTGTAAACCAATTCCCACCGCTATCGAAATCGCTCCCATCAATGCCTCCGGGCTTAATTGTGTATTATAAAGAGCCCCAAAAGCCACCCCTACCGCTAAACCCTCGGGAATATTATGTAAGGTTATCGAAAGCACCAGCATTATCGCCCTGTTTAACTTCTCATTTGCTACCTTGCCACTTTGAGCATTTGCTTTAAGCTGATTATAACGCACAATCCGATCCGAAATATAAATAAAAATTGCTCCGCATAAAAAACCAGCCGAAGCAACCAGCCACGGCGGACTGCTCAATGTAGCCTCTGCTCGCTCTATCGCCGGCTGCAATAATGACCAAAAACTTGCAGCTATCATTACACCGGCTGCAAAACCCAATAGCAAATTCATCAGCTTTTGGCTAGGCTGCTTAAAAAACACCACCATAGCCGCACCGCAAGCAGTTAAAGCCCAGGTACCCAGCGTTGCCAACAAGGCCATCAATACTACATTATTAATAAATATCACCTCCTAAACCAGTTTATGATACCCTCTGTTTTTGCGTGCTTGCCCCTCTAAAAATCAATAAAAGAATTTGTATTTTTTTTATTAAAAACGAGATTTTTCGCATAATATATGTTATAATAAATAAAAAGCGTATTTATTAGAGGATTATATGAAAAAACAATTACTTATCTCTCTCTTCCTTACCCTGGCTTGTATCATGCTTCTTGTTATTATCCGCAATCAAAGCCTAGCCATGGCCGCCCCGCCCCTTGCGCAAGATTCCAACCGCGATTACATAGTAGCCTCTACCCTAGCCGCCCCCTCCCCTCCCCCGGCTGTAACCACTGCTACTAACAATCAAGCAGCTTCAACGCCAAATCAATCAACCACAAACACCGAGCAGCCCGAAGCAGAAGCTTTGCCTGACGCTACCACCGATTTAGAGCTAAGCGAGCCGCCTGTTGCCACCCAGGTAGATGCCTTAACCAATCTGCCTGCCATCCCCGAAAATGCTCCTGTTATTGCCTTCACCTTTGATGATGGGCCCAGCGCCACCCATACGCCCCAGCTTTTGGCCGGTCTTAAAGAACGCAATGTTCAAGCCAGCTTCTTTGTGTTGGGTAATAGAGCCGAGCTTTATCCGGAAATTATTCTCCAAATTGTCCAAGATGGCCATACTTTAGGCAATCATGGCTATGATCATCAAGATGCCTTTACCGATTTAGATATCTATCAACTAAATGCGCAGGTAGGCGGCACAAATGAAATTTTGCAGCAGATAATTGGCCACAGTCCTCCTCAAATGGTGCGTCCCCCCTATGGTGCTATCGACGAGCAAAGCGCTATCGATACCAATATGGCGGTAATGATGTGGAATATCGACCCGCGCGACTGGGATTGCCGCAATGCAGATCAAGTATATAATCATATCCTCGATTATGCTGTTGATGGCGGCATTATTGTGCTTCATGATATTTTTCCCGAAACGGTGGAGGCCAGCTTACGTGCCATCGATACCCTTAAAGAACAAGGCTGGGCTATCGTAAACCTAGAGCAATTATATGCTCATCATAATAAAGCCCTGGTACCTGGCAGTATTTATCGTGGCCCTTTGGAATAGCAAAAACATATCCATATACAAAAAAATAAGCCCCAAAAGGCTTATTTTTTTATTATCCTAATAAAAGATAATCACAATTTTTATAATGGGGCAGTGATAATCATTTCCTGATTAAAGTTATCAAAGCTGTTTTTTATTAGCAGGCTTACCGAGGGATTTTCATTGGCTATGGCAGCTATTTCCGCCTGTTTAATAAATTCTCCTTTTTGATCTAGCCATAAAGTTATCTTAATATCTCTAAAATATTGGTCAATCCAGGTATTGGCCATAATTGGCTCAAAACTGATTATTTGCCTAATTTGGCCATCTATTTCTTCTTTTCCTAAATAGCTGGCTGCGCCGATTTGTCTAAAATTAAAATTTATTTGGGGGCTAATTTCGTTTAATAAGGCAACGGCATCGGCAAAATCGGCATTATCGATTTGCCGCCAGCTTAAATTTAGGGCGCTTTGCTGGTAAATACTATTATCTACAAAATAAATATTAACCGCACTGCCCAAAACCTCGCCACTAATATGATGATTAGCACCGCTTACCCTACCCTGCAAATCACAAAAAAGACGGCTTGCCCCATCTAAATATATGGTAGATTGGGTGGTAAAACTATAGGTTTGAGCATCAAAGGTATTATTTAAGGCATTTTGAACTGTATCTTCTTTTAATTCAAAATTATTTGTCATTAAATATGTAGCAATAATGCCAATAATTATTAAAATAAACATGCCTATAAACAATAGTTTTAATTGTTTTTTGGTAAATTGAGGCAAAGGCGATTTAGTGCCTGATTTACGATTTTTTTTAACAAACATAAAATTTCCCCCTAAATAATCTTGTATTATATTAATTAGTATGATAAAATAACTCGATTATGTCAAAATGTAAAAGGGTTTTACATAACAATCAAGAATATTGAAACAAGGAGGTATGGCAGAATGGAATTATGGCAATCCCAAATGGACGAAAAGTTGCAAAAAATCGTTTATACCGACCAACAAATTCAGGAGCGTTTGGCTCAAATGGCTACCGAAATTACGGATTATTATCGGCAAAACAAGGCGCAAGAAATTGTGGTAATCGGCATATTGCGGGGTGCGGTAATAATGATGAGTGATTTAGTTCGCTTAATTCCGCTACCTGTTACCATTGATTTTATGGCTATTAGCAGCTATGGTAATTCCACTTCCTCATCGGGCACGGTACGTATTTTAAAAGATGTATCCGAATCGATTGAGAACAGCCATGTATTGGTAGTTGAAGATATAGTGGATACCGGCCTAACTTTAGCTAATTTAAAGGAAATGCTATTAGCCCGTAAGCCGGCCAGCTTAAAGATATGTACCTTATTAAACAAGCCTTCGCGGCGCAAGGTGGATATTGAGGCTGATTTTGTAGGTTTTGATATCGCTGATGAATTTGTGGTAGGATATGGCTTGGATTATGCAGGCCATTATCGTCACTTGCCCTATATTGGCGTTTTAAAAGAAGAAGTTTATAAATCATAATTCATAATAGAAATAAAGGAGATGGTTATTATGAGCAGTGCAGATAAGATTACCTGGGAGCAGTGTCGGGAGCTAACCGACGATATGTTAAAAACGCTTCAAAAAATTGATGAAGAGGCTGTAAAAAGGCTAACCGAAGCCAAAGGCATATATATCCTTACTTATTCCGGAACCGAATTAGGTGGAAGCCTTTGGGGTGCAGGGGCACCAAAGATTGTTTATGTAAGCAAATGCAAGGTAGACAGTGATCGTCATTTTATTACCGGCAATACAGGCTATTCAACTATACGCAGATCTATAGCAGCATTATTAGAAAGCAAGATGGGCTTTACACCGATACCGCGCTCTAATGATACTAATGATAATGATCGTTATGACAATTTTAAGTTAGATGATGAAGGTGAAGAAAAGTTAAGTGCTTGGATCTTTGATAATTTTAGTATTGCTTTTCATGATATAGATGAAGATATGGCCGTTGACTGGCAAAAAGCAATGATTCATTATGCGATACCGATGTTAAATTTCCAATCCAATCCGGAAAATAAATACGGGGCGGAAATTAAGGTATGCCGCAAGCGTTGCGCCGAAGCAGCTCGCCAAAATGAGAAGGCCTAAATTTTAATAACTAGAAGAACCAAAAAAGCAAAAAGTTTTTTTGGTTCTTCTTTTTTCAAAAAAGAACATATCAGCTATAAATGGGGCTTTGCCCCATGCCCCACGATTTTTTGTAAAAAATCGAGTAAAACTTTTTGTGAGGTTTTTATGGACAGCACCCTTAAAATTGCTTATATTAAACTATTATTTGCTTCTATTATTCTTGGCACCATGGGGGTTTGTATTCTTCAAATCTCCCTGCCCAGTGCTCAAATCGGTATGCTTCGTTGGCTTTTTGGGGCTATAACCCTACTGGCCATCATTATTATTCGCAAAATAAAATGTAGCCCCAAAGCATTGCTTAAATATGCTCCTTTTTTGCTATTGGGGGGGCTTGTTTCCGGCTATAATAGTGTTTTTGTTTACGAGGCTTTTCGCAATACCACTGTTAGCAATACCACCCTTATCTCTTATTGCGGCCCTTTAATTGCCATGCTATTTTCGCCTATTTTCTTTAAAGAAAAGCTTACAGCCAACCGAATTGTTGCCGTTTTCTTTGCCATGCTCGGCCTTGCCCTCATCAATTTAACCGGCTCCGATAATCTTGGCATCAATCCTCCGCGCGGCATTTTCTTCGCCTCATTATCTGCCCTTACCTATTGCAGCATCATCATCCTCAATAAATTTGTTAAAGATATCCCCGGCATTTATCATACTTTTATCCTTAATATTATTAGCTGCCTTGTCCTTATCCCCTATGTTCTTATAACCTCCGAAACCAACTGGGTTACGCCCAGCTTTGCCAATGGTTTGTTTTTTGTGCTTATTATCGGTATTGTCCATGCCGGTCTGGCCTGCTACCTTTATTATTCCGCCATGCATGCATTACCTGCGCAATCATTGGCACTTTGTAGCTATCTCGACCCTGTTTTTGCCCTCTTTTTTGCCGCTACCATTCTTGGCGAACGGATGGGTGTCATTCAATGGCTGGGTATTGCCTTTATCTTAGGCGGTGCTATCGGTGGCGAAATCTATAATATTTATCGCCAATCACGCCCTCACAATATAAGTAAATTATAAATTTTATATACACTTGCTAATTTATCAAAAAATTACCAACTAAATGGTCAAAAGTTTCTATTGACAAGCATGTTTAGATATGTTAAAATAAAAAATTCATTGACAAATACCCATACAATTTGCTATGATAGTATCATAAGCAAATTATAAGGGCGGTATATTATGTTCGAAATAGGCGAAAAGGTCGTATATCCGGTACACGGTGCAGGCATTATCGAAGGCATCGAACAAAAAGAAATTTTAGGCGAATTCCGCAGCTATTATCTATTGCGCCTCTATGTAGGCGATATGTTGGTAATGGTACCTGTTGACGGCGTTGAAAAAATTGGTGTGCGCCCTGTATGCACTGCTCAAACTATAACCAGGGTGCAAGGTATTTTAGCAGCAAACCCCTGCCCCTGGGAGGATAATTGGAATAAACGCTATCGCCTTAATATGGAAAAAATCAAAAGTGGCGATATTTGCCTTTTGGCCGAGGTTGTGCGTAGCCTACTTACCCGTGATTATGCCAAAGGGCTATCTACAGGCGAGAAAAAGATGCTTGATAATGCCCGTAAAATATTAATGAGCGAAATAGCCTTAGCCGAAGGCGACCAGGTTACTGTAACCGAAAAAATTCTCGAAATAAACTCTTTAGAGTAAAAATTTTTTAATTTTTTGTCCTATCTGAAAACTATGTGACAAAATACTTAATTTTTTGAAAAAATTTGTTTTTTATATTGTATTTTATACATATATCAAGTATAATTAATAGTGTAGATTTATGGCAATAAAATATGGCACAATTTAGGTCTTGCCATATTTTAATTGCGCCCTCACCACAGCTATGATTTTTATTCTCTGCTTTGGTGTTATTTTTTTATCAATTAAAAAGGAGGTGACTTTATGCTAAGAAAGATTGTTTATGGTAGTATTGGTGTTCTTTTTGCCATAATCGGCACAGTATTGGCGATGACATTGCTAAGGCCTTGGCTTATTCAGCGCTTTACCGAGCAATATTATTTACCCATTATTATAGTAAGTGCCCTGGTTTTGGCAATTATCGGCCTACTATTAGCGCCGATTTTGGTGCGTTTAACCGAAAAAAACACCGAAAAAATGGTGGCACGTCTTTCCTCAATGTCGGCCGGCGATATTATCGGTTGCGTAATTGGCCTTATAGCCGGTTTAGTAATCGCCAGTTTAATTGGGGTTGCTTTAGCTCGTATTGCTGTTATTGGCCCTTATATTGCAATCATACTTATTATTTTATTCGGCTATATCGGCTTATTGGTTGGCTATCGCAAAAGTTGGGAAGTTATCCAAATAGTGGGCAAAGACAAAGCTGATAAGCCCGATAAAAAAGATAAGGCTAAGGATAAAGCTAAGTCGGCTATCCCACCTAAAGTGCTCGATACCAGTGTAATTATCGATGGCCGCATTTATGATATTTATCGTACCGGTTTTATTGAAGGCAATTTAATCGTGGCTAATTTTGTACTGGAGGAGTTAAGGCATATTGCCGATAGCAGCGATTCTTTAAAAAGAAATCGTGGCCGAGGCGGTTTGGACGTATTAAATGCGATGCGCCAGGAATTTGCCGATAATATTATTATATCCGAAAAAGACTATCCCCAAATTGCCGAAGTAGATTCTAAATTGCTTAAGCTGGCTCAAGACATGGGTGGTATGGTTTTGACCAATGACTTTAACCTTAATAAGGTTGCGCAATTGCAAGATGTAAAGGTATTAAACATCAATGAATTATCCAATGCAGTTAAGCCTGTGGTTTTACCGGGCGAAGAGATGCCTGTTTTGGTAATTAAAGAAGGTAAAGAGCATGGCCAAGGCGTAGCCTACTTAGATGACGGCACAATGATAGTTATCGAAAACGGCAAGCGTTATACCGGCCAACATATTCAGGTAGTGGTAACCAGCATTTTGCAAACAGCAGCAGGCAGAATGGTATTTGCCAAGCCCAAAAACGGCAAGCATGAATAGGGTTTAATGGCATGATGTGATGTGATGTGATGTGATGTGATGCCATATTATGTGGCGCGGCGCGATGTGGCAAGTTTGGTTT
>CAYJBP010000016.1:11225-32280 GCA_964368605.1 uncultured Peptococcaceae bacterium
TGATGTGATGTGATGCCATATTATGTGGCGCGGCGCGATGTGGCAAGTTTGGTTTGATGTGATGCGGTGGCATCCCCTAACCCGAGGCCCAAACACCTAGCGAATAAGATAATTTATTAAACCAGCAAAAGTAGTTGAAGCGGTATTTTTCAGGTGGGGCGGTTTTTGCCCCGCCTGGGAAATAAAAAATAAAGGCCACAATGTTTGAAGAGCCAACAATCCATCTAACAACAAGCAGTAAGAAACTAAACCAAAACAATCCTGCTAACAATTAGATAGCTATAAGCCAAATATCGGAATGGTCAAGACCATTCCCTACAATATCAAAAATACATCTCAAGCCGGGCGGGAATCCCTCCCCCCAAAACAAAATCGAAATCAAAAAACCAAAGAGGTATATTATGGATATAATAACCATAATAGTAGCAGCAGGCAGCGGCCAAAGAATGCAGGCCGGCAAAAACAAAATCCTCCTGGATTTAGGCGGCAAAACCGTGCTAAACCGCACCATAGAACTTTGGCTACCCTTTAGCCAACAACTAATTTTAGTAATCAATCCCCATGACGAAGCAGCAATAAAAGAGCTAATTGCCGGCTATAATCCGCAGCCATACCTGGTCTATGGCGGTGCCAGCCGTGCCCAATCGGTACGCAATGCTCTTAATTGCTTGCCAAACCCAATAGATAAAAACCCACAGTATATAGCAATTCATGATGGCGCAAGGCCACTTACCCATTCTGATGATATCTTAGCGGTAATTAAGGCTGCTAAAGCCCATCAAGCAGCCATTTTAGCAGCACCTGTTAGCGATACCATTCGCTATCGCAATAAGCAATTTTGTGGTAATCTAGTGCCCCGTGAACAATTATTGGCCGCCCAAACGCCGCAAATTTTTGAGCGGCAGCTTTTGGTTAAGGCTTATCAGCAGGTAGAAGACTTAAACCTCTTTACCGATGATGCAGCCATTGTGCAGGCTGCCAACCATGATTGTGCCTATATATTGGCTAAGCATAATAATTTAAAATTAACTGAACCTAAAGATTTAGCCTTAGCTTGCGCTTTATGGCAAAAAGGAGTAAAAGAATGAGAATTGGCATAGGATATGATATTCACCGTTTGGTGGAAAATCGTAAATTAATTTTAGGCGGGGTAGAGATTGAGCATCATTTGGGCTTGCTTGGCCATAGCGATGCCGATGCCTTAGCCCATGCCATAGCAGATGCCCTATTGGGTGCTGCCGCCTTGGGCGATATCGGCCTGCATTTCCCCGATACCGACCCCGAATATAAAGGTATTTCCAGTATGCTTATCTTAAATCATATTGCTACTTTGCTTAAAGATTGTGGTTGGAAAGTAGTAAATATCGATACGGTTATAATTGCCGAAAAACCTAAATTATTGCCGCATGTATCGCAAATGCAGGAAAATTTAACTGCCGCCTTAGGCCTGCCGCTTGATATGGTAAGCATTAAGGCCACCACCAATGAGGGCTTAGATGCCTTAGGTAGCCAGCAAGGCATTGCCTGCCAGGCCATAGCCATGATTGAGGAAATTAGTTAGGATAAAAGATGAAAGCACAAAATAATTGCCAAATCTATATCGAACCCCAGCAGGAAACTTTAACTGCCTATAATGGCGATAGCCTTTATACCTTGCTTTTAGTTAATGGCATTATCGGCGAAGGCGATGAAAAATGCCGCCTGGAAAAAGGCAGTATTTCCGTTGCCCTAAACCCGGATGCCGAAGAAGCGGTATTCTCTACCTATGAATTAGCCGATGGCTGGATGTTGGCCTCCGAGCGTAATATTGATGGCGATGCCCATATTTTTATTCCCAATCAAAAAGAAAAATTAAGCCCTAAGCCCGAAAAAATCATCCCCAAGCCCGAGGGCTTAGCTTTGGTTGTAGATTTAGGGGCAGGAACAATTGTAGCAGGGCTTATTGATAATCAAAGTTTGTCGATACCGGCCATCAGCGCCCGCAGTAATAGCCAATGCGATATTTTGGGCGATATGGGGGCCAGGCTTAAATATATTAAAGAGCGTATCAATGGCGTTAATGAGCTTAAAGATTTACTGTATCATGATTTAGAGCAATTAATCCTGCGCCTAAAGATGAAAAGCGGCCTCGATCCGGCCACAATCAATACCATTATCATTGCCGCCAATACAGCCTTAGGCCAAATACTTTGGGGCGAAATGCCCACCATTAATAAACAGGATAAGCAGGCTAAAACCTGGCAAAAGCTGCGCAAGAAAGAAATTGGCCAAACCCCTTTACAAAGCCTTATCCCTAATGCAAATATATTTTTATTATCGGGTGCGGCCATGGATATCGGCGCCGACACCATTGCCGCTATTTTAGCAGCCGGCCTTGATCAAAAAATTGAGCAGGATAATTTAACCCTGCTTTTAGATATTGGCCTATCTACCGAAATTGTTTTAGCGGGCCGAGGCCGAATTTTGATAACCTCGGTAGCCACTCCGGCCTTAGAGGGTATTTCTTTATCTTGTGGCATGCGTGCCACTACCGGTGCTATCGAAAAAGTAGTGATGGATAATTTTATAGCCCTAAATACCGTGCGCGATGCCGCCCCACGAGGTATTTGTGGGGCTGGTTTAATCTCGGCCTCTTATGAATTATTGCGGCATGGCTTATTGGATATCGATGGCCGAATTATTTTTCATAATCAATTACCATCCCATTTGGCCAATCATTTTTCGCGCACTTTAAGCGGCGGCGATATTGTTTTATCGCGTGGCCGTAATAATCCTGATATTTATATCGATCAGCATGATATCCGCCAATTGCAGTTGGCTAAAGGCAGTATTTATGCGGCAATTCAAACCCTGTTGTCCGAATTTTATGCCACCGAAAGCGATTTAAGCCAAATTTTAATTGCCGAATCCTATGGTGCACATATCGATATCGAGGCTGCTAAAGCTATTGGCCTTATTCCCCATATTGCCAGCGACAAAATTAAATTAATCGCTAATGCCGCTTGGCAAGGTGCTTATATTTGCCTAGGTAATTTGCACACTATGGAAGCCATCGAAAATTTAGCCAAGCAAATCGAGCACTTGGATTTAAACATTAATTTAACCTATGCCGAGCAATTTTTGGCAGCAATGAATTTTGAGCAGCCAACTAAAGCTAAGCCCCATTATCGATTTTGGCCATTCAAATAAGGAGGATTTTATGAGCAAAAATATAGCAATATTAACCGGCGGCGGCGATTGCCCCGGCTTAAATGCCGTAATTAGGGCCGTGGTAAGAACGGCCATTAATGAACATGGCTGGCAGGTAATTGGCTTTAAAGACGGTTATCGTGGCCTGGTAGAGGATGATTGGCGTAGCTTTAGCTCGGCCGATGTAGCCAATATTTTGGATAAAGGCGGCACTGTTTTAGGCACATCCAATAAGCATAATCCGGCCAATTATTTTTGGCAAGGTCGCTATCAGGATATGCGTGAGCAGGCTAAAGCCAATTTACAAAAACATAATATTGATGCCTTAATTTTAATCGGTGGCGATGGCACAATGGCCTCGGGCGAAGATTTTAGGCAAATGGGCGTAAATATTGTAGGTGTACCTAAAACCATCGATAATGATTTAATGCATACCGATTTTACCTTTGGTTTTCACACCGCAGTAGATACAGCCACCTTTGCCCTCGACAGCTTGCATGCTACGGCCGAATCGCATCATCGGATTATGGTACTTGAGGTAATGGGGCGTTATGCCGGCTGGATAGCCCTTTATGCAGGCATGGCCGGCGGTGCTGATATTATCCTAATCCCGGAAATCGGCTATAATATCGAGCAAATTAAAGAAGCAATTTTAAAACGACGCGAGCAGGGTAAAAGCTTTAGTTTGGTAGTGGCGGCCGAAGGGGCAAAAGAAATTGGCGGCGAAATGATTATCAAAGAGCTGATGGACGATAGCCCCGACCCGATTCGCTTAGGCGGCATTGGCCATTATTTGGCCGAAAAGCTGGAAGAGGCTACCCAAATAGAGTCGCGCTCAATGGTTTTGGGGCATTTGCAAAGAGGCGGACGTCCTAATCCCTATGATCGACTGCTTTCCAGTCGTTATGGAGCTAAAGCGGTGCAGGCGGTTGCCGAAGGTAATTTTGGGGTAATGATGGCCTTGCAAGGCAATGAAATTGTGGCTATTCCTTTAAGCCAAATTGCCGGCAAGCAAAAGCTTATTCCGCTTGATCATCATTTAATTAAAATTGGCAAAAACATGGGAGTTTGTTTTGGGGATTAGCCAATATTTAACTTAAAAAAAAAAGGATATATCAATTAAAAAACGAATTTTAGTAAAGATATGTTTAAAACTTAACTAAACCCTTACTTAAATAAGGTGGTGAGAATTTTGATTAATAATTATGAAGAGTTAAATGATATGCATCTTGATGTACTGAGGGAGATTGGCAATATCGGTTCCGGTAATGCGGCTACTTCTTTAAGCTCGATGATGAGCAAAGTGGTGGATATTAATATCCCCTCGGTAAGAATTGTCGATTTTGATACGGCAATCAGCTGCCTAGGCGGTGCCGAAACATTAACCGTTGGTGTTTTGGTTAATTTTCATGGCGATGTTAGCGGCATGATGATGTTTTTATCGAATATTCCCAATGCTAAATTAATTATAAACACTTTACTTGGTCAGGAAACAGATCAAGATAATGACGAGATAATTTATGACGAAATGGGCAATTCGGTTATTCAGGAAATCGGCAATATTTTAGCTTCGGCCTATGTAAATTCGATTAGCTCCCTAACCGGCCTAACCATCGATATCAGCATCCCCTATGTGGCGATAGATATGGCAGGTTCCCTGTTAAGCGTGCCTATTATCGAATTTGGCGAAGTTGGCGATCGAGTAATGTTTATCGATGGTGGCTTTGCTATAGCCGAAAACGAACAAAATAATTTGCATTCCAATATCATTTTCTTCCTAGAAATGGATTCTTTAAAAACGGTAATGGATCGTTTAGGCATTGAATACTAATCAGTAAATTAAGTAATACCAAGCCGTTAATTTAAACGGTTCGGTATTGCTTTTTTGCTATGGAAAAAATTAAAAGGAGGCAAACATGCTCTATTTAAATCGCGAAACAATTGCCCAAATTGCCGATTTTGGCCAAATAATAGCCGCCTGCGAGCAAGCCATGGAAATTTATATGGCCAAGCAGTTTAAGCAGCCGGACAGAATAACCGTTAATGTTAATGATGACGAAACCTACCTATATATGCCCTGCTTTACCGAGCAAATAAAGGGCACTAAAATTTTAACCCTATCAACCGCCAATGCCCAATATAATTTGCCGACCATTCAAGGGCTAATGCTTTTAAACAATCCACAAACCGGGCAGGTAGAGGCTATTTTAGATGGCGCTTCAATCACCGCCTATCGTACCGGTGCGGTGGGTGCTTGCGGCATCAAATACACTACCCCACCTAATTGCCGCAGCCTGGCCATAATCGGTGCCGGCGTACAAGGCTATTATCAAACCCTGTATGCGGCCTATATGCGCCCCTTAGAGCAGGTTTATATCTATGACATCTCCCCTGCTAAGGCTCAGGATTTAGCCGACCGTTTAAGCAAAGATTTGCCCCACTTAAAATTTAAAGCCTGCGCTAATGTGGCCGATGCTATTGCCCCGGCCGAAATTATTATTACCGTAACACCATCTTTAGAGCCGGCTATCCCCAATGATGCCGCCTTAATCAAAGGCAAACATTTTATCGGCATTGGCTCTTATAAGCCTACTATGCATGAGTATCCGCCGGCTATTTATGGCTTATTGGATAAGATTTATATTGATGTGGAATTTGCCTTAGAAGAATCGGGCGACTTAATCACCCCGCTTAAAAAAGGCCAATTTAAAGAAGAAAATATCATCCCCTTAATCCAAGCAATTAAGGCTGCCGATATCGATTATAATGGTACAACATTTTATAAATCGGTAGGCATGGCTTTATTTGATATTATGGTGGCCAATACCCTGTATCAGGCTGCTAAGCAGCAAAATTTAGGTCAAGCACTTATAACTTAAGGAGGCAATCATGTTAAATTTTAAAAATTATATTCAGTGCATCGATGCCCATACCGGGGGCGAACCTTTAAGAATTATTACCGCCGGTTTACCGCCATTGCCAGGCAAAACCATTTTGGAAAAGCGTGATTATATGCTAAAAAATTATGATCATTTACGCAAAATGATGATGTTAGAGCCACGCGGTCATAGTGGCATGTATGGCTGCATTTTGGTGCCGCCGGTAACCGCAGACGGCGATTTAGGCGTATTATTTACCCATAATGAAGGCTTAAGCTCGATGTGCGGCCATGGCATTATTGCCGTTACCAAAGTTGCCTTAGAAACCGGCATTTTGGAGAAAAAAGAAGGCGAAAATATTGTGCGTATCGATAGCCCGGCCGGCCGTATCACCGCCTTTGCCGATATCGAAAACGGCTCGGTTAAGCAAGTACGCTTCCAGAATGTGCCCTGCTTTATCTATAAAAAAGATATTACCGTAAATGTAGAAGGAATTGGCCAAATTACAGCCGATATCGCCTATGGCGGTGCCTTTTATGTTTATGTAGATGTAAGCAAAATCGGCCTTGAGGTAAACCCCGAAAATGCCGAGAAGCTGGTTAAAATCGGCATGGATATTAAGCATCAGGTTATGGCCGAACATAAATTTGTACACCCGGACGAGCCGGGTATCGATTGGCTTTATGGCACTATTTTTTATGAGCCACTTAAGCAAGACGGCAAAAATATTCATACCAAAAATGTGTGCATCTTTGCCGAAGGCCAAATCGACCGCTCCCCTACCGGCACCGGTACCGGCGGCCGCGTAGCCTTGCATTATGGCAAAGGCGAAATGCAAAAAGATCAAAAGCTAATTAATCTAAGCATTATCGATACCCCCATGTATGGCAAGGTAATCGAAGACACCAAGGTTGGCGATTATGCGGCGATTATCCCTGAAGTAAGCGGTAATGCTCATATCATGGGCTTTTGCCAATTAGTGCTCGAGGATGGCGATCCCTTACCGGAAGGCTTTAGAATTACCGGTAGCTAAATTGTAATTTAAAAAAGGGGGCTGTCGCATTTGCGACAGCCCCCTTAAGTTTTACTCAATTTTTTTCAAAAAATTGCAGGGGTTTGGGGGCTGCGCCCCCAAGGTCTTAAAAAGGTTTTAAGCCAACCAAAAAAGCTAAGCAAGGAAAGAAAATCGGCTTAAAACCGGCGCCTTTTGGCGCAGCCAAAACAACCAGCAAACACCAGCCAAAACATAAATCAAAAAAATTTGATTTAACTATTGACATTTAGGCCAATATATTGTAAACTAAAAACAGTTCAAAAAAACTTGAACTGTTAAGATTTAATCGGCAATCATCTACGGATGATTAAATTTTAAATCAACACATCAAATAAAGTTGATTTATGAAAGGCAGGTTTTAAAGGTGAATGCAATTCAAGCTGGCTGGGATTTTTTTCAAAATCAAATCCTGGGTATGAAATGGTTAAATGAGACGGTTGGTAATTTGCTTAGCAGCCTAGGGCTGGATATTGGCAGTGCTATTGGTGGCAGCGTTCAGTTTTTTATCTATGATGTAATTAAAATTACAATTTTGCTTTGCTCTTTGATCTTTATAATATCATATATACAAAGTTATTTTCCGCCCGAGCGCAGCAAGCGGATTTTAAGCCGCTTTAAAGGGATTGGTGCTAATATAGTATCGGCTTTATTGGGTACGGTTACCCCATTTTGCTCCTGCTCGTCGATACCGCTTTTTATGGGCTTTACCAGCGCCGGCTTGCCGGTAGGGGTAACATTTAGCTTTTTGATATCCTCGCCGATGGTCGATTTAGGCAGCCTGGTTCTATTAATGAGTATTTTTGGCGCCAAGGTGGCGGTAATTTATGTAATTTGCGGCTTAATTATCGCCGTTATCGGTGGCAGCCTGCTCCAAAAAGCCGGCATGGACCGCTATGTAGAAGATTTTATCCTATCAGCCGGCAGTGTGGATATCGAATCGCCTACGCTTAGCAAAAAAGATCGTGTTGTTTATGCCAAAGAGCAGGTAATATCTACCTTTAAAAAAGTGTTTCCTTATATATTGGTGGGTGTTGGTATCGGTGCCTTTATTCATAATTGGATACCGCAAGATATTATCGAAACCGTGCTGGGCAGCAATAATCCTTTTGGCGTAATTTTGGCCACAATCGTCGGTATTCCGATGTATGCCGATATTTTTGGCACGATACCTATTGCCGAAGCCTTATTAGCTAAAGGGGCGCAATTAGGCACAATTTTGGCCTTTATGATGTCGGTTACCACTTTAAGTTTGCCTTCGATGATTATGCTTAAAAAAGCAGTTAAACCCCGTCTTTTAGGTGCATTTATCGCTATTTGTGCAATTGGGATTATTATTGTAGGTTATGTCTTTAATGCTTTACAACCAATATTAGTTTAATATATTAGGAGGAATGAAAAATGTCTTTATTTAACTTTGGTAAGAAAAAAGAAGAGGCCGCTTGTTCTTGTGGTGGCAATTGTAATCCCCCTCAGGAGGCAACAGCAGCCGGCTGCGGCTGCGATAGCCCAAGCCCCACCCCTACTGCCCCGGCCGATAGCGCAAATGCCGCTATTAAAGTATTAGGCCCGGGCTGCAAAAAATGCCAGGACTTAGAAAAATCCGTTATTGAGGCCATAGCCAAGCTTAATTTGAATGAAGGCTTTGAGCATGTAACCGATTTTGCAGCTATCGCCCGCTATGGTGTAATGAATACCCCGGCTTTAGTGATAGATGGCAAAGTAGTTTCGGTAGGTAAGGTGCTTAAAACCGATGAGGTTATTGCTTTGATTAATAAGGCTCGTGGATAGAAAGACCATTCTTTTTCTTAAAAAATGAATCAAAAAAACCTTTAGGGTTTAGGGGCTATCGTGTATTTTTGCGATAGTCCCTTTTTAACTTGATTAAGAGGCTAAAATTATGTTAAAATTAAATATCTTAAATTAGGAGGCCATTATGGGGCGCAGCATACTGCATTGTGATATGAATAATTTTTATGCTTCGGTAGAATGCATGCTAAATCCCAACTTACGTGATAAGCCGGTGGCAGTTGGCGGCTCTGCCGAGGATAGGCATGGCATTGTTTTGGCCAAGAATAATTTGGCCAAAGCTTGTGGCATTATCACCGCCGAAACCTTATGGCAGGCCAAGCGCAAATGCCCGGATTTGATAATTGTGCCGCCAACTTTTAAGGAGTATCATAAATATTCTAAGCTAGCGCAAGAAATTTATGGGCGCTTTACCGATCAAATTGAGCCTTTTGGCTTAGATGAATGCTGGCTGGATGTAACAGGCAGCAAAATTTTTGGCGATGGCGCCCAAATTGCCGAGCAAATCCGCTTAGCAGTTAAAGAAGAGTTGGGGCTAACGGTATCGATTGGCGTAAGTTTTAATAAAATTTTTGCTAAATTGGGCTCTGATTTAAAAAAGCCCGATGCCATAACAATTATTAGCGAGGAAGGCTTTAAGCAGCAAATCTGGCCTTTGCCGGTGGGCGAATTACTAGGCGTGGGCAAGGCTACCCAAAAGGCCTTAGCGGCCTATGGCATTAGCACAATTGGCCAGCTGGCGGCCGCCTCTAGCAATTTACTGGAAGCACGTTTGGGCAAAAATGGGGCTTTACTTAAACGCTATGCCAATGGTTTAGACGATGCCCCGGTAGCTAGAGCCGATGCTGCACCCGATATAAAAAGTGTGGGGCGAGGCATAACAACGGTGGCCGATTTAGAGGATAATCAGGAGGCCTGGTGTGTAATATTAGAATTGGTGCAGGAAATTGGCACACAATTACGCAAGCAGGGCAAAAAGGCCGGCGGCATGGCTTTAAGCATCCGCAATAATCAATTGGTGACCAAGGAATGGCAGATGCAATTGGCTAAGCCCAGCTTTATTGCTCATAGTTTGGCCTTAGCAGCCTATGAATTATTAATCAACAATTATAGCTGGCAATACCCAATTAGAACATTAACAGTACGGGCAATTAATTTAGTAGCCCAAGATGCACCCCAGCAATTGGATTTATTTGCAAACCCCCAAGAAGATTTAAAAAATGATAAATTAAATGATGTAATTGAAAATATCCGCGAGCGTTATGGTAAAAATATAATCCGCAATGCTGTCTTGATAAAAGATATCAAGATGCCCCAACATAGGGATAATGAAAGAATCTTGCAAGAGGAAGAAAAGACTTAAAAATTTTTTATTTTGACTATAGTTAAAAGCATTAGCTATGATGCGGCTAGCATAAAATAAAAATGAATAAAAGTTGCGCTCTAGAATAATCTAAAGCGCAACTTTTTATTTAATATCTGATTTTGAAGATTTAATTTGGAAGATTTAAGCTATCACCAATAATATCTATAATCATTTATATTATTCTCGGCAAACTTCTAAAAAGTTAATAAAGATAGCTTCTACTCCATCTCTAAATAGCGCATCAACATTGTGGCAATTTCGGCACGGGTGGCTTGGCCTTGCGGATTTAGGCTGCCATCGCCCATGCCGCTGATAATGCCTACTTTAACCGCCCAATCCATAGCTGCTATTGCCCATTCGGAAATATCTTGATAATCGCTGTAAGTATCTAAAACAACATTTAATGTTACAGGGGGGCTGCCGGCATAACGATAAAGCATAGTGGCAAATTGCTCTCGGCTTATCTCGGCAGTTGGGTTTTCGCCGTCGGAAACGCCGCTTTCCGTTGCCCAAAACTGAGCTAAAGAATACCATAGTTCTTCGCCTTCTGTTTCAACACCATCTAAACGAGCCAGAACTGTCCAAACCATGGCGCGGTTGGTGGCGGAATTGGGGCTAAACTCGGTTGCGGATACACCGTTCATTAGCTGATTAGCATAAACATACATCACTTCATCATAAAACCAATCGCTTGCCGCTACATCGCTAAAGGGGTTAAGCCATTCGGTTACTGCTTCTTCATAAACTACCATATAAAGCGATAAATGATTGATACTAAAGCTTAAAATGGCCTTTTGCTGATTATAGCTGCTCTCAATCAGCGTTTTATTACCTCCATTGTCCACATAATATACTTTAAGATTAGCAGCGGTTTCGCCGTCTTTAAGCTGATAAGGCAGTGATATTGTAACTTTACCGCTCTTAAAATCAGTAAACTCTACACCGTCCACTAAAACACGTAAATCGAGCACAAAGTTATCGCCAATGGTAATGGTTTGGGCGGCATTTAAGTCGTCGGGGCTAGCCTCTTGGGCGATGAAAGTGATAGTTTTATCGGCCACTTCGTCTAAGATGGCAGCTAAGGCCGTGGTATTAAACTCTACTTTAAGATCATCATCGCCATTTACGGTTAGGCTATTGCTATCATCCACCAAGCCTTGCAAATCGCCTTCGTCTAAGGTTTCGCCGTGGTCTATGATATCGTCTGGCGCAGCTGCACCGCCGCCGCCACCGCCGCCACCGCCGCCGTCGGTAGTTGGCGTAGTGCGGAAAAATACATGCGAATCGCTTAAAATGGCATAATTATTGGCAATCGAGGGATCAGATGGATCATAAGGGGTAAATATCCAGCTATAGGAGCTGCCGTCAGTGATATCGCTATCTGTGCTCTGCTGCCAAGCAAATATGCCATCAAGCGTATCGCCATTTACATCTAAAATATCATTAAGGCGAATATTAACATCGCTAAGAATACTGCCTGCTTCATTGACTGCGCTAAAGCTTGGCTTGCCTTGGGGTAGGGCTTTATCAATGGTTAGTAGGACAGTGGTATAGTTTTCGGAATAGATGCTGGCATCATTACCTGTGGGGGTAAACTTTAAAGTTAGCCAAAGGCCTTTGTTGGCATCGGTTAATTCGGGGGTATCCATAATAGCCCAGTCGCCGCTAATATCGCCGCTATCTTTGGCGAAGTCATCTATAGTAATAGCTGTACCGTTATAGGTTGTTATTAAGTCTTCGACGCTGATGGTGGGGATGGTTAGATTGGTTGTTGTAGCATTTACGGTAAAAGTGAATTCATTATAATTGGGGTGTTTAACTGTTATTAGGTAAGGGCTATTGATGCCGGTTGTAGTAAGAATATTGTCATCTATTCTTGCCGAAGATCCGGCCGGCAACTCATAGGTTACCCCTTCGCCCAAGGAGGCGACAAAAGGAGTTAAATCTAAAGTTAGGCTAGCGGCTACATTGCTTACAATTACAGAAGTAGCAGTAGCTCCGTTATAAGTTGCCTTGTCTATCACAAAGTCGGCGGTTATCATGCCCCTATGGGTGGCGGTTTCCACGATGATAAGCGTATCGTTATAGCTAGCGGCATCGCTATCCTCGCTAAGCTCTATGCCCTCATGGATATAGGTGGTGCGCACCACCTCGCCATAGTTGTCCCCGATATTTGTTAGTGTGGCCAAAGGTAAAGTTTGGCCGTGGGTGCCGTTTGTTGTTATTATAATATCAGCCGTCAAAATTCCCTTTAGAGCATGCACCGGGTAGGGGCTGGCGGCTTTCCAGTAATTGGCCGGAACTACATTGCCCGAGCCATTAAGCATCGCTGTACCGGCATTAAGAGCCTCGAGGAGGCTGGTTGTGGGGATAGTGTTATCAGCTGTATTGCCTGTTATTGTTGCATCAAGCACCAGCGGCGAGGCAGCCGAACTAAACGAGTAGATGTTTTTGAATGTGCTTAAAGCAACCGAACCTGCACCGCTAACTGCGCCCTTGCCGCTAAGCCAATAGTTGTTTTCGATCGAGCCGCTAGCAAGTGATCCCACAAGGTTGCCAATAATCGGGTTTGCATCGCTGGCACTTACCAAGCCAATATTGTAGCTGTTTTTAACATAACCGATGCTGGTACCGGTAAGGCCGCCGATACCGTCCAGCCCGCTAACGGTGGCGCTATTATAGCAGTTTAGCACCGAGCCATCGTTCCTGCCCACCAGGCCACCGACATGGGTTGTACCTGTAACCGTGCCACTATAGGAGCAGTTTACCACAGTGCCATGGTTCTCAGACACCAGGCCGCCAGCAAAGGAGGCTGTGCCGGTAACATTGCCGTCTACGGCCAGGTTTTTAACTATGCCGGTTGTACCGATAATACCGAATAGGCCTTGCCGATTATGCAGCCCGCTAATTTTATGCCCGGCGCCATCAAAGGTGCCTTTGAAGTTGTTAGTAGTCGTACCGATCGCTGTCCAGATATGGCCGCTAAGATTAAGATCTTTAGCTAGGGTGATGGTTTGATTTGTGAAGTTGCTGCCGCCATTAACTAAGTTGGCAAAATGGGCAAACTGTTTTTCGCCGGTAATGGTGATATTATAGGCTGTCCAATCAATACCAGCATCATCGGCATTATCCTCCCAAAAGGTGGCAAAAACCGGGTAACCGTTGTTCTCGGCGGTTTTAATCAGCCAATAGTTGGCGAGGGTTGGGGGGAGTGCTTTATTATAGGCTGCCGCGCCATTATTTAGGTTTGTTAAAAGTGTGGCAGCGCTAGCTGTGGTAAAGGGGGTGATATCGCTGGCGGTAGCGCCGATGTCGGTTTTATTTTCGCCCACACCTGCGCTGGCTGTGCCTTGCAGCCAATAGCCGCCCTCAACCGTACCGGAGTTAATCCCCACTATGCCGCCTAAGGAAACAGTGCCCGTAACCTGCCCTGTGCTGTAGGTATTTATTAGTGTACCGCTGTTTGCTCCCATCACGCCGCCAACACCACTGACACCCGTAACCGTGGCATTGTTATAGCTGTTAATAACCCTGCCGATGTTGTAGTTTTGCCCCATCAGGCCGCCGACAGCATTATAGCCCTTAACCGTGCCGCCGAAAGAGCAGTTTATAATAGTGCCGTAATTCTCTGCCACTAGGCCGCCGGTAAAGTAACTCTCACTGCTACTGCTACTGCCGGCTTTATTTGCGCCGGTAACACTACCCGATAGATTAAGATTTTTAATCGTGCCGATGGGCTCAACTTTGGCAAACAGGGCTTGGCTTGCTTCGGTATTATACATATACAGGCCTTCGATAAAAATACCATCGCCATCGAAGTTGCCTGCAAAGCCATCGGTATTACCAATCGGTGTCCAAACATGTTCGCTAAGGTTGATAGTATCGATGAGGATGTATTTAGCATCGCTACCACCACTATTAGCACTACCGGCAGAAGCATGATTATCAATTAGCCAGGCTAATTCCTCGGCATCAGCGATTTGATAGACGCCGTCGGCATCTTTATTCGGTTCTTTGGCATAATCAGTCCAATAGGTTGCTTGCAGAGGATAGCCCTTGTTTTGGCCGGATATTATGCGCCATTGGGCTGCTTTGATTGTAGGTGCGGGGTCAGTGCCATTATAGGCAATTACCCCGGCATTAAGGGCATCGAAGAGGCTGCTTGCAGGGATATTGCTATCGGCTGCGATAAGGTTGGTAATCTCCGAACCGACAGAGCCAAATGAGCCGATATTTGAGGTGGTAGGGGTGCTATAGGGGGTGTTTTCGGTATAGCCTATGGCCTTAGTTGCCGTGCCGGCCAACCAATAGCTATTTTTAACTAGGTTATCATAGTGCGCCCCTAATAGGCTGCCAACATAGTTTTGCCCTTTTACGGTGCCAATATTGTAGCAGTTTTCTACAGTGCCGCTACTTTCATGAATTCCGGCTACACCGCCGCTATATTCTGTGCCCGAGATATTGCCGCCATTATAGCTGTTTAAGATATTTCCGCTATTGCCGCCTGCTATACCACCGGCAGACACAGCTGCACCTTGAGCGGTAACTGTGGCCAGATTATAGCAGTTGATTATATCACTAGCTATGTTTTGCCCCACCAGGCCACCGACAGCAGCGTTGCTGGCAGTGGCTGTAACCGAGCCATCTACACCAAGGTTTTGCACGATAGCCCCATGATTGATGAAACCGAAAAGGCCAACATTAGTCAAGCCAATATCATCGATGTATAAACCGGAAACCTCAAAGTTGCCACCATCAAATTTGCCTTTGAATAAGGAAATTTCATTGCCAATCGGTGTCCAGGCTAGGTTTTGCAGGTCTATATCATTGCTAAGCTTAAAGGTGGCTTCACTTAGAGTGTTATTATTTACTGCCTGCGCCACCCAGGCCAGCTCGGCGGCGGTTTCGATTTTATAGATACCATCAGTTGCTGTAATTGCAGAAGTATTCTCGCTCCAGTTGGTAATCAAGATGGGATAAGTATAAGCGCCTGTGCCGGCTATCCAGGCAAGGTGGTCGTCCTCGATTACACCGGCCTGGAGGGCTGCGAGCAGGGAGTAGCCTTCATAGTTATTGATGTCGATAGATATTGTTAGTGTGCCGCCATCTATATTGGTAAAGGAGTAAAGATAGGGGCTCATGAGTGAGTTATTTTGGTTTTGGCCTATACCAACAGCTGCCCCAGTTTGTAACCAATAGTTATAGCTAATATTATCATTATCGGCATTATTGATACCGGCTATGCCGCCAAGCTTAGCTTGTGCGTTGTTATCTTCGATTGCGCTAATACTAGCTCCGCTGCTATAGCAATTGCTAATCGTGCCTCTAGACTCATTATAGCCAACCAGGCCACCCAGGTACATTGAGTCACTAATATTTTTTCCTGTAACACTGCCGGTATTATACGAATTAGAGAGGCTGCCGATGTTTAAGCCGAGCAAGCCACCGGCACTGGTTGCACCATCGGCGGTGATATTAGCTAGGTTGTTGCAAGCTAAAACCATGCCGCCATTGATACCAGCTAGGCCGCCCACATTACCATTACCCTCGACCAAGCCCTCGTTGGTAGAGGCGAAGATTGTGCCATTATTATCCCCAACCAGGCCGCCGGTAATATTGCCTTGGGAGATATTGCCGCTATTGCTGCTATTTTTAACCAGGCCAAAGCTCTGGCCTACCAGGCCGCCAACTTTCATTTTACCATTTACATTATTTATATTATCCGAGCTATAGATAGAGCCGCTAAGTTCATTAATGCCCACCAGGCCGCCGGCAGTACTGCTTGCCCCGCTTGCATTAATAGTAATATTGCTTGTGCAATTGTAAATCACACCGGCGTTTACGGCCGCCAGGCCACCCACGATAGAAGCAGTGCCTGTTGCCCTAAGCTCGCCGCTTAGGTTCACATCTTCCACCCGGCCTCCTTGGCCAATATAGCCGAACAGGCCGTGATATTGCTCATCCGAATTGCTATAAAGCCCGGAGATGCTATTACCATTGCCGTTAAATGTGCCGAGGAAAGGGGTTTGACTCGTGCCGATTGCTGTCCATTCTTTGCTCGGATCTACCCCAAGATTAATAGGAGAGCCGGTCTTGATGTTTACAGTTTTACCCTCAAAAGTGATACCATCATTAACCAGCTTAGCCAGCCCGGCAAGCTCTTGCGGAGTGTCAAGGTAGAAATTATAGTCTTGTTCATCATACCAATCGATATTTGCATCATCCACCCAGGCTGCCGCCAGGGCTGCCTGGGGCAAGATGGCCATCATGGTTAAAACGAGTAAAAATGCTAATAAATTAAATTTTTTCATAAAATCCTCCTTGAGTTTTTATATTTAATTAAAATAACGCATAAGCATGGTGGCCAGCTCGGCTCGGGTTGCTGTGCCTTTAGGATCTAAAATATCAGCTGTTTTACCGGTGATTATGCCCTCGGCTACCGCCCATTTTAAAGCTTCTAGCGCCCAATCGGAAATTGAGTTCGCATCGCTAAATTGAGCCAATACATCTTCGTCAATTTCGGCCAAAGGGGCGGCATGGCGGTATAAAATGGCTGCCAATTGCTCGCGGGTGATATGATCATTCACCCCAAATTGGCCATTGCCATAGCCGCCAACCAAATCATGATTAGCCGCCCAAATAATAGGTTCGCTATACCACTTTTCGGCGGCTACATCATTAAATAGGGGGCTATAGGCGGCTTTAGGGCTGCCCTCGGCACGATGCAAAATGGTAACTATCATCGCTCGGGTGCTGCCTAAATGAGGGCTGAATAAATCATCGGCTGTGCCCAGCATTTGCCCGGTTTGAAAAACATGCTGCACCGCGCTATAAAACCAATCCTCGCTCACCACATCGCTAAAAGGTAAGGCGGCCGGTATAAGCTCCTCGCTTAACATATAGCGTGAAAAATGCTTGGCCACAAAAATTTGAGCATTGTTTTGGCTATCATAAGCGCCTTGCATGGCGGCCAGATTGGCCTCGGCATCGATAAAGTAAACATATACTTGTGGGGATACCCCATATAAAGTAATGGTAGCACTACCTAGGCCAAAATCGGTAATGCGCTTGCCATTTAGCTCTATATATAGGTTATAAACAGGCAAAGTACCGGCTACCGCCAGCTGCTCGGTGGTAAGCCCGGTGGTATTATCGGCAATTTTTTCGATTACAATTTGCACTAAATCCGCATCATTAGCGCCGCTTTGCTTGGCGGCTAGGGCTATGGCGGCCAAGGCCTCACGGTTAAAGTTGATATTACCTAAAGAGCCTTCTATTATTAGCGATTCGATACCGCTTTGCGCCAGCTGATTTAGTTGGGCTACGGTAAGCATGGTAAGGATATGATTGGCATTTGCCGCCTCTTGCCCGGCTATAATAAGATGATAGCGATGATTTGGCGCACCTTCTACATATTCAAGTGCCCTTTGGGCTGTATCATCTGCTAGGCTTGTATGGCTGCTGCCATCGCTTGTGGTGACCATTGGTAGCAGAATATTAATTTTCACATCGGTTGTGCCGTCGGCATTTTCTATGCGCTCTACCATAATTTCATCAGTTGGCCTGGTAGCGCTACCGCCGCCACCGCCGCCGCTTATGGGTGCTATATATTCGGTCATGATAATTATGCCATTTTGATAGGAAAAATTGCCTTGCTTATTATTGGTATATAGATAATCAACAAGCGAGGCATCGGATTCGGTTACAATAAACTTGCCATCATTAACCGGGGTGATGGGCGAGTAAACGCCAATTAAGGTTCCGGGTTCGGGCTTACCATATACATGGAAAACATTATTGAGTGTTAGCAGTAAATCGTTTTCGCTACCATCGGCTAATTTATTATTGCTAATAACCATTTTGCCGCGCATATTGAATAGCCGCATAACACTATCATGCTTAAAGCTGCCGCTAAAAAGTAGGCCGCCGCCCATTTCTTGGGCGGTATTATCGGTGATGGTGCAGTCTTCCAAATAGGTGCGTACAATTGCGAGGTTTGTTGGTCGGTATATATTGATACCGCCACCGATATCAGCGCTATTGCCGCTGATAATGGTATCTACCACAATAATATCCTGGTGGGAGGAAATGGCACCGCCCCGGTCTTGGGCATAATTATTGGTGAAGGAGCTATGTTCTATCACTGCATTGCTCTGATCCGACACAAATAGGCCGCCGCCATCCATTGCCCGGTTGGCATCTATATCAACATATTCTAAGTGGGTAGAAAAGGTTCCTGTAATAAATATAGCGCCGCCAAATATGTTGCTATTATTATTAGCAATTGTAGTATGGCGAATATTGATATCATTGCTGGATATTTGCACACCGCCGCCATGCTTTTTGCTGATATTGCCGATGATATAGGCATTTTCTACCGTAGAGTTGTTACTTGATAAAAAGTGGATACCGCCGCCGTTATCATCTGCGCTATTGGCGATAAATGAGCCACCTTTAATAACAAAGTTTTCGCATCCCCATACAGATAAGCCGCCGCCAAGACCGTCTGCATGATTGCCAACAATGTTGCCGCCATATATGGCGCTTTCGTTGCTGGAAGTGATTGAAATTCCACCGCCGTTTTCGCTTGTATTGCCGCCGGTGATAACGCCGCCGCTGAAGGGGTAATCGACAGCATCGCCTTGGCCGGCCTGGATGCTTTCCGTAGCGGTATCCCAATGCCCGGGGCTGCCATTTATTACATCGTAAAGATAGAAGGGGCTTAAAGACTCGACTGTGATTACCGAATCTGCGCCGGAGCCGGTTAGAATTTTATCGTTAAGGTGGAGGTAGACGGTTGCACCGAAGGGGATAATTAGATCGGTAGTTAAGGTTAGATCATTGGCGAGAAAATAGTAGCCGCTATCAAGTGTGCCGCCTGCAGCATCCAATTCTTGCCACTGCTCGCCGCCGATTAGGCCGTTTTCGGGTTGGATGGCATCATTAGGTATTTCCGGCGCCGGGGTGTTGATAAGGCTTGCCTCGTCTTTATCAGCATTTAATGCTAAACCATAATTTATATTGTCCGGCACAAAGTAGGCAAGAGCATGCTTTGCCGCTATGCCGCCGGCAATGGTGATGGATGCGGCATCTGCCGGTGCAGTTGCCGTTGTTATGCCGATTTTTGCCGCGCCGATTTGTGTAGCCGGTAAGTTAATAGTTTTAGTATCCGGCAAGTAAACATTATTGGCGCTTTCTGTGCCGGTTGTGGTATTGCCAAATATGCGGGGGTTGCCCATCACATCTAGCATGCCGCCCAGATAAACGCCGCCGCCTAATTGTGCGCTATTGCCTTCAATTGTGCCACCGTATAGGTAGGCTTCGCCGCCATCTTTAATATTAATACCGCCGCCATATTCGGCATTGCCGCCGGTAATTAGCCCTTTTCTTGCCGTAGAGCTGTAAATATATAAAGTGCCGCCGCTTTCCACCGTAATTACCGAGCCTGTGCCTGTGCCGCTTAGGCTATAATCATTAAGATGTAGATGCAGTGTTTGGTCGCTTTCTACAATAATATCCCTGCTAAGGCTTATGTCTTCATTGAGGAAATAATAATTATCGCCGTTAGCTAGCGAATTATCCTCCTCTAAAATTTGCCAAGCGCCTGTATAGCCACTATATATGATTGTAGTTGGGCGAGGGGCTTGCAGGGCGATTTCATTTGCCTCCACAATAAGCATATCATGGCCATTATCTACATAGAAGTTGGCAAGTAGTTCTGCATTAGTTAAACTAGCCTTTGAGGCATCCGTTGTTATTGGCAGATTGGTGTTTAGGTTGGGGGGATTTTCCGGCGTAATACCGATATATGTACCCCTTAGAGTATACGAATCGGTATTTAGTTCGCCTAAAATCTTAATGGTTTGGCTTTGTGGAAGATAAAGATTATTGGCCTTGCCGGCCACCGTATTACCGATGATGCGGGCGCTAGCCGGATTAATAATAGGGTTGCCATCATCATCCTTATCCTTTGATTCGTTATCATCAATGCTAAAGCTGCCGGTTGGGGCAATATAAACACCGCCACCTGCGATATCGGCTGTATTATCAATAATTGTTCCGTTTTTGAGGATTAATTCGCCGGCCACATAAATGCCGCCGCCATAAGAGGCATGGCCGCCGGTAATAGCGCCGCCGCCAAATTCATATTCGGCAATTGGGCTAAAACCTGTGTAAATTTTATCGGTAAGTGGGTCATAATGCCTGCTGTGGCTACCGGTACCTATCAAAGCATCCAGCACCAGCTTGCCGCCCTCTTCAATCGTAATTACAGATCCTGTGCCCGTGCCGGTTAAGAGGTATTGATTTAAATTTAGGTATAGGGTTTGATTGTCTTTTACAACAATATCTTGGGTTAAGGTAATATCCCTATTTAAATCGATAGTGGCAATATCCCGGCCATAATCGACATGATTAGGGTCGCTTCCTTGGTGGGTTTCATATTTAATGGCGCTGTCATCCGGCATAAACTCGGTTTTAGAGGGATGAAGGCTGATAGTATTGGTAGCGGCATCAAATACCGGTTCACCTTGATTGGCATTATTGTCTACTCTTAATGAATAATCTTGGTTAGTGTTTGTTGCGATAATAATCGGGGCAGTTGGTTTTTTTTCCGTTGTTATGCTAATCGTAGGATGGTCAATAATGTTAATGGTTTTGCCATCGGATAAATAGAGGTTGCTATCAGTATATGGTGCAAACATGATATTGGTATATTCCGAATCATTGATATTAAGCGACTGATAGTTTGAGATTATCTTT
>CAYJBP010000017.1:0-31232 GCA_964368605.1 uncultured Peptococcaceae bacterium
TTTTAGCTAGCTAAGAGCACTTCATTTTTATTTGCTCTGCAAATAAAAATAGCAGCTCTCTTTCAATTTTATCAATTCTATTTTACTCTTTGCGTGGGATTTAGGTGTTTGCTGCTAAGTTGTGTTGGCTTCTTCTTTATAATTGAAAGAGATTAAGATCAAAAGATTAAGATCAAAAGATTAAGATCAAAAGATTAAGGTCAAAAGATAAGTTCCTTACTTTTCTTTGAAAAGAAAAGTAAGCAAAAGAAACTTTTGGGGTTGTTGCAGCCCTTTTATAAGCGAAAAGGAGCAAGTATGAATATACAAGATATTCTCAGCAAAGTAGATCATACCCAATTAACAGCGGAAACCACCTGGCAAAACATCAAGGATCTATGCGATGATGCCCAAAAATACCAAGTAGCAACAGTATGTATTCCGGCCAGCTATTTAAAGCAGGCCAAGGCCTATAGCAAAATCAAATTATGCACGGTAATAGGCTTTCCCTGCGGTTATTCATTAACGGAAATTAAATGCGCCGAGGCCAAAGCAGCCATCAATAATGGTGCGCAAGAAATTGATATGGTAATCAATATCGGCGCTTTAAAAGATCAAAACTATCAATTGGTTCTTGAAGAAATAAAAGCTGTAAAAGCAGCCTGCGCCGATAAAATCCTCAAAGTAATCATCGAAACATGCCTCTTAAACGATGCCGAAAAAATCAAAGCCTGCCAAATCATCAATGATTCGGGTGCCGATTTTATCAAAACCTCAACAGGAATGTCCAAAGGCGGTGCTACCTTTGAAGATATAATATTATTCAAAAATCATATCAAGCCTACGCTTGGCATTAAAGCAGCAGGCGGCATAGCCAGCCTAGAAGATGCCGAGCAATTTATTAAATTGGGTGCTACTCGCCTAGGCACAAGCCGCATTATCAAAATCCTTAAAAATCAAGGTACGGAAGGCTATTAAAGCTAATTTAGCTGCGAATTAAAGGCATGGTCATACAGCGAGGGCCGCCACGCCCACGGGATAATTCAGAGCTAGCTACCTTAATTACCTCGATATTATTTTTCTCTAAAATAGCATTGGTAATATTATTGCGATCATAAACCACCACCTTGCCGGGGGCGATGGCTAAAGTATTAGCACCATCATTCCATTGCTCGCGAGCGGCAGCCACCCGATCATTGCCGCCGCAAGGGATGAGAATGATTCGCTCTAAATCTAAAATTTGCTTTAAAACCATGCTCAGATTTTCCCGATAATGCTCCACCCGATAGCGGCCGCTATCATCAGTTTTATGAAGGCCATAGATTTGCAGGCTATTTAAAATACCTGGATGAATGGTAAACTTATTGGTGTCTACCTGCGTAAATACCGTATCTAAATGCATATAAGCCCGCAAATCGGGAATATCTAAAGCCAAAATTGTAGTTACCGAACTTAAAGGATTACTAAAAAGATTTTGAGCCAAAATTTCAATGGCTTCGGGGCAGGTTCTTTGCGATAAACCAATCGCCAAGACCTGCTCATTTAAATTTAAAATATCGCCGCCCTCGATACTAAAAGGATTATCATTATCATAAAAAAGCGGTGTCTTTTGGGCATAATCGGGATGATATTTAAAAATATAACGGCTAAAAATAGTTTCGCGATTACGGGTAAGGGCATGCATATGATTTAAGCTTACTCCTTGGCCAATAGCGGCAAAGGGGTCGCGGGTAAAGTATAAATTGGGGATGGGGGCGCAAATAAACTGCTGCTTATAATCAAGAAGTTCGCTTAAAATACCCGGCTTTAAATGCGGAAAAAGCTTGTAAAATTCCTCCAGGCGAATGCCGCTCATTGCTTTAAAAACAAATTGGCGACAATCTTCAATATTGGCCAAAAACTCGCTTAAATAAGGTTGATAATGACGAGCAATATAGCCGGACTTATTGATAAACTCTTCAATAAACCGGGCTTTTATCTGCTTAGATTGGCTTAAAGCAGCGCAGGTTAAGTCGGCAAGATAAACAGTTTGTACACCATGGTTTATTAGGGCCTGGGCAAATTGATCATGTTCTTTTTGGGCAGCGGCCAAGTAGGGGATATCATCAAATAATAATTGCTCTAAAGAATCCGGGGTTAATTGCTCTAATTCGCTGCCCGGCCGATGTAATAGCACCTTTTGCAAGGGATTAATTTCGCTTTTTACATTGATAGTCATATTACCCCTCCTTATTTATATTTATTGTAAGAATAATTCGACTTTTTATTCTGCAATTCCTTTGTTACATATATTATGATTAAATAATAAAAAAGTTATCATCTGTGATGATAACTTTTTTAAAGGAGTAAGAATGAAATTTTTATTTATTTGGCATTAGCAATTGTTCCCTGACTATTTTCGGCTTGGGCTAGAAACACGAAATTGTCATCATGAGGGAATATTTGATCTAGGCTGCCTCTAACTACAATACGATGTGAACCAATGCCAATCGGTGTGCAAGATGTTAAGGTTAAGCACGAAAAGCCTTGGCTTTTAATAATCTCCCAATTATCGGCTTCGACCACGCTTTGATCTAAATAAGTGTAGCGATAAATTTGCTCGCCATCAGTTAAGTACATATAATCGCCATTGGTTAAGGTATCGATATAATAAAAGGGAGCATTATCGGTAATTACACCACCATAGCTGGTATTACGATGAGCGGCTAAGCTTACATTGCGATTGCCTTCGCCCGGTAATTGGGCATAATCATAAAGGCCAACGCCTTGGTTTAAAGTTTCGTCTTCTACATTTGCGTATATCGGCCAACTATCCTCCAGCTTAGGGATGATTAGCGTTAACTCGCCTTCTTGATACTGCTGACGCTCGGCGGTGATAAAAAGCTTATCATGAGGTAAATTATCTTCGACAATTTCCTCATCTGCCGAAGCTACCGAAGATTCAACATTAAGAAGAATTTCTTCTACATCGGCAGTTAAGGGCACCGGGATTTCGTTGATAAGCACTGTTTCCTGGTTGGCTAACTGGCTGGTTTGCTGATAATCTTTCCAAACCGCATAGCCGTATACCGCAAAAGAAAATATCGAGAAAACAAGCAGGGTGCAGCATACAATGCGTGCTATTTTTAAGAAGAAATATTTGCCGGATTCAAAAAATGTTTCCCTATCTTCTTCAAAATCTTCTTCTTCAAAAACTTCGGCGCTTAAATCCGCTATTTTTATTTCGTCATTATTTAGGAGTTCAATTTTTTCAAATTTATTCATGTCGTTCACCACCAAATTTTATTTAGCTTATATTAGTATTATAACAGACTTCGGTTACATTTCGGTTACATTTTGTTAATTTCTTACATTTTTTTGCGTATTTGTTAATTTTTTAATAAAATCCAAAAAAAAGTATTTAAATATTTAATTGTTATCTTTATTTATACTTGCCAAAATGGCATTTTTAGCGCATAATAAAAGGGGAGTTTATTTTCTTACTTATATAATATAAAAAATATAAAGGGGCAAGAGAATGGCTAAACAATTTGAAATTTATATGTTTACAAATTTGCGGCAAGCGCTCTTTAAGTCGGATATTTTGGAACAGTTTGCTATTAGCAAGCGAGCCTGGCAATTATTATTAAAAGAGCAGGATTGGCCGTCTATATTTAAAGGATTGGCTACTAAAACCGATCGCTATACTTGTGCCGAAGTTTTGGATTTAGCCCAAGCTACTATGCAAAAATTATCGCCCACCCCTAAAGAGGGCTGGCTACGTTTTATTTATGATTATAATCGCAATATTCTTTTTCCTCAGCCGGAATTTGCTAAGCGAGTTAAAGAGCATGGCGATGCTGCTTTATTTTATCTGGTTTTATTACAAGTATTACTTAATGAAGAAAAAAACTATATTCCCTTTGATTGGCGCATGGATTTTTGCTTTTTAAACGAAGATGAATATTTAAATACCGATACCGCCGACGAATATCAACTATTGATTAACTATTGGCAGCAAAATTTTGTTTATGAACTATTGCGTTTAACGGGCGAGGTTATGCCTTTTTGTACCTTATCGCATATAGCCGGGGTGCATCATTTAGCCATCAGCTGTGCTTTGGATTTAAAGGCCGCAGGTGCTAGCTTGGATTTAGCCTTAATCTCCGGCGCTGCTTTAACCCATGACATTGGTAAATATGGCTGTAAACCGCATGAAAGAGTGCCCTATTTACATTATTATTATAGTGATTTATGGTGCAATCAGCGGGCGCTGCCCACAATTGGCCATATTGCGGCTAACCATTCCACCTGGGATTTAGAGTTGGAGCTATTAAGGGTGGAATCCCTATTTTTAATTTATGCCGATTTTAGAGTGCGGGAAATTATTGAAGAAGATCAACCACGGCAAATGATGATTTTGCCTTTAAAAAATGCCTTTGACGCAATTTTAAATAAATTAGACAGTGTTGACGAAGAAAAATTGCAGCGTTATGAATTTGTTTATGCAAAATTGCATGATTTTGAGGTTTATTTAAGGCGGCGTGGCGTTAATGTAGAATTGAATACTAAATTAAGGCCGATTTTGCCTTTAAATGATACCGCTTTGATGGATTATAACCAAGTTGTGGCGGCTTTAAAATATTTAAGTATCGATCATAATATTTCGCTGATGCATCATTTAGGCAGCGAGCGATTATTTGGTAATATTTTAGAGGCTGCCCGTGGCGAAAAAAATTGGAAGAATATCCGTGCTTATTTGAATATTTTTGAAGAGTATTTTGCCTATTTAAATCAAGGCCAAAAGGTGCAAACCCTAAGCTTTTTATATGAGCTATTAATGCACAGGGAAGGGGATATTAGGCGGGCGGCTGCCGGTTTAATGGGCCAAATTATTGCTAATTTTAATAAAGGTTATATTAAGCAGTTGCCCGATTCCGAGCAAATACATCCTGCTAAAGAGCTTGCCTTAAACCTTTGGCAAAAATATTTGCATAAAGTTATTATTCCCGATCATAAATTAAGCAATCAGCATAAAAGCTGGGTAGGTTATACCCTAAAAATCATTATCTCTTCGGTTTTAGAGCATTGCCAGCCTTCCGAGCGCAGCATTTATATTCAACCTTTAATGACCTATTTTACCGATACTCATAGCCTGCATGATACCACTTCTTTTGTGCTTTTAGATGCGATGACTTATTTGCCTTTGGAATTATGCGGCGAGGCCGAATTAAGTCGTTTAAGCAATTTTGCCATCGATACGGTAAATCATCCCAATTTGGAATTAAGGGTGGCTGCTTTAAGGGTATTGCGGCGCCTGGCCGAATTGGTTAAAGATGATAATTCTTCCTTGCCCCAAAGATTACAAGATTTTGCTCTTAATTTTGATGATCAAAATATAGATGCCTTAATTTTCCTCAAAAGACGGATGCTTAGGGCTTTATGTATTGATGATAGCTGCGCTAATGAGCGTTTAGATAGTGGCGAAATCATTGCCGATATTTTTCTGGATAATTTAAAAACGGCCACGCCTTGGATTATTAAGGCGATTAATATTAAAGTTTTGCTTGATAAAATTGAAAAAGGTAATCATGAACATTTGCTGCATATTGCCGCCCATCTTTCCAATTTAATCAAGGTTAGCGAAAGGGTTGTGGTGCGTCATGATGCCGGACAAGCCTTGCTTAAAATTATCCCCTTGCTTACTATTGACCAAAGAAATGAAATAGCGGTTGAATTAACCAAGGGCTTAGAAGTTGGTGAATACGAGTTTTCTAAATATATTCCCGAATATTTGGGGCAACTTTTGCTTTATTTATCGCCCGAGGAATTGGACGAGATGCTTAAGCGAATCAATCAACTTTTAAGCGGCAATAATGAGCGGATAATTTCGGTAGCCTTGGCCACAATTGGCATGATTGTCCAGGCTTATGATGGCTATTTAGCACGCTTTAATGAACCGCCCGCCCAATACCAAAGGCGCTTGGAATTATTGCTGGGCATGATATTAAAAAGCCTGGCCAGCCACCATGATACGGTGCGCCAAGAAGCTTTATTGGTTTTGGGCAAAGGCATTTTTGGCAATAATCAGATTTCCCTTAATGAAAAAAATAATATTTTTAATTTAATATGCAAAAAAATGCTATTTTTAATTCGTGAAAATACCGAAGACGAATTAACTTTTTATTATAGCTCTTCTGCCCTTAATCATTTTTATCGCTTTATGGCCTTAAAAAGCATGGATAGCAGCCGTTTTAAACAGCAACCTAAACGTAAAATTGCCTTTTTCCCGGGTACTTTCGATCCTTTTACTTTATCGCATAAAGGTATTGTGCGAGAAATTTTGAATTTAGGCTTTGAAGTTTTGCTTTCTTTAGACGAATTTTCATGGTCGAAAAAAACTCAGCCCCGTTTGATCAGAAGGCAAATAGCCTCTATTTCGGTGGCAGATGAGTTTAATGTCCATATTTTTGATGATTCCTTGCCGGTAAATATCGCCAATACCGATGATTTAAGGCGCCTATATACCGCTTTAGAAGGTCGCGATATTTATATTGTAGTTGGCTCGGATGTGGTGCTTAATGCTTCGGCCTATGCTAAGCCAATTACCGATTTTTCGATTCATAACTGGAATCATATCATCTTTAGCCGTGCTTCTACTACGGCTTGGCGGCCGGAAAATCATCATGCTTATCAGCAGATTAAGGGCGATATTATTGAATTATCCTTACCCATGCATTTAGAAGATATCAGCTCTACCCGTATTAGGGAAAATATCGATAATAATCGCGATATTTCGCATTTAATCGATCCTGCTGCCCAAGAATTTATCTATTATCATAGTCTTTATTTGCGAGAACCGCAATATAAGCCGGTTTTGCGCTCTAAGGCCATGCAATTTAAGCATTTGCCCGATTTAGATCAATCAGTAATCGAACAATTATTAAAGCAAATTGATTGTTATGATCATAATTTTGCAAATATAGCCGCCAATTTAGCAGCAGGCAATAATCAGGCCTTGATGATTAGCTTAGACGATAATCATCAAACCCCTTTGGGCATTATCTTTATGCGAATTATCAATAGCTCGGATTTATATGAGCAATTGCATGATTTGCGTTTGGCCGATTTAATTCGTCAAAAAGCCAATGGGCGAATCCTTTTAATCAGTGGTGCCTTATTTTGCGATGATTTTGAGCAGGATAATAATATACAACTATTATTAAATGAAGCCCTAGCAATGGCCTTAACCGATAATTGTATTTTTGGTATTTATAATCCGATTGCTAATGTCTTAAGCAGCCATTTAATTCAATCTAATCTAGAAAAACAAGGCTTTGATAAAATTAGTGGTGGCCATGGTCTTTATATCGTAAATATGCATGAGCCGTTAGTCTTAATTCAAAATATCGAAACCTCGATTAAAGAACCATTGGCTTCTAATCAGCAAGTAATTGCCGCCACCCGCAAGGCTCATCATCGCTTGCAGATGGCTTTAAACAATTTATTCCCCGGCAATTTGGTTCTTTCTTTAGCGGCATCAACCATTCATCAAAGGCTAATGGAGGAAATTACCGGTATCAATCAAGTATCGATGCAGCAAAGCATGCCTCGCAAGCTGGGCAATTATATGTGTGTGCCCTTTGGCAAAATGCTACGGGGCAAGGTAGTGCCCAATACTGTAACAAAAACCCTGCATACAGACAAGGTTTATAGCCCCGATATTAGCCAAAGCGCTATTAAGGCTTATCCTTATTATTCTAAGCTATCTAATCAGATTAGAACTATTAGCTCCTTTCAGCGGCAAATTATTTTAGTGGATGATATTTTACATGCCGGCGATAGAATGATTGCCCTCGACCCTTTATTTAAGGCCGAGGATTTAGATATTAAAATGGTTTTAGTGGGGGTATTATCCGGCTATGGTCGTGATTTAATGGCTGTTAAAGGCTATGATGTTAAAGGTGTTTATTATGTTCCTACTATTAAATACTGGTTTGTGGAATCAACACTTTATCCGTTTATCGGTGGTGATACCATTAAGCGTGAAGGCCTGCCGATTTTTGGGCTTTTGCCGTCGATAAATATGGTTTTGCCCTATGCCGCCCCATTTTTTGCCAAAGATTGTTCCGGGCAGGCCATTTATGATTTCTCGCTTACCTGCTTGGAAAATGCCCGGGATTTATTTTTAACCTTAGAGGCCGAATATCGCAATATGTTCGAGCGTAATTTGTCCTTAAGCCGCCTATCCGAGGCGATTATTTTGCCGCTTTGCCCGGATAAAGGCAGCTGCCTTAGCTATGACCCATCATTAAGCGTATCCACCTATTTAGAAAATGATATCGAAATGCTAATCCGTAATAAAAATGTAATAGTTAGGGAGTGATATTGTTGAAATATTATAATTATAATGATATGATTTTTGCTTCATTCGAAGATTTAGATTTGCCACAGATAGCCGAGCCGGAAAAAAAGCCGAATTTTATGCTTTATAATAAAGATATTCGCACAAATAAGGCCGCCTTTGCCTTAACCGATATCGGTCAAATAAGGCCGGATATTGATGAAAGCTATCATTGGCTTAATCGTAATCGTTTGCAAGCAGGGGATTATTATGATGCTACGCTTGCAGCCTATCTGGAAGATGGGCCGCTAAAGGCTATCAATATCAAGCATCCTTCTTGGCAAAGGATAGCTTTGTCTTATCCAACTACCCATTCCAGGCGGGTAAATATTATTGCTTTGGGCGATGTAGGGGCTACCATGCTAATCGGCTTGCGGCTTTTGGGCGGCGATGTGATTAGCAAAATCGGCATTTATGATCTTAATCATAAAAATGCTCAGCGCTATGAATTCGAGATGAATCAAGTTATCGATGGCAATGAATATGATGCCCTGCCGCCGGTAGAGGCAATCGACGAAGACCAAATATTTGATTGCGCAGTATTGATTTTTTGTGCTGCCGCCAACTTGCCGCCGGTAGATAGCCAGGTAACCGATGTAAGGATGGCTCAATTTGCGGCTAATCGTAAAATTATCGGCGAATATGCTCGCAAGGCCAGAAAGGCTAAGTTCAAGGGATTTTGCTGTGTAGTTAGCGATCCGGTTGATTTATTATGCAAAGAACTGTTTACCATATCCAATACCAATGAGCAAGGCGAATTTGATGGCTTGGGCATTAGGGGCGAATATATTCAAGGCTATGGCTTAGGGGTTATGAATGCCCGTGCCGCTTATTTTGCCCAAAAAGATAGCCGTTTTAGCTCGTTTTTAAGCGAAGGACGGGCTTTTGGCCCTCATGGCAATGATTTGATTATTGCCAATTCAATTAATAATTATAATCATGATTTATCTTTAGAATTAACGGAAAAGGCGGTAACGGCCAACTTACAAATGCGTAAAATGGGCTTTAAGCCTTATATTGCCCCGGCTTTATCATCGGCCGCTTTGGCAATTATCCGCACTTTAAGTGGTAAGTGGCATTATAGCTCGGTCTTTTTGGGCGGTATTTATATGGGTTGCAAAAATCGCTATATATATCAAGGTAATCAAGTAGAATGCCTGCCTTTGCCCGATAAATTATATCAAAGAATAGAGGAGGCGGCGCATAATTTAGCCCAAATTAATTAAACGCCGACAGCTTATTTATGGAAAATAAAGAGCTAATTTTGATTATGCCGCAGGCAAATAATGCTTTGCCAACACGTTTAAGCGAGCTAATGGCCGATTGTCTGGCTAATTATCAAATAATACAAACCTGGACATCAGCCGAACAAATGCAACCTATAACAGGCAAAAAGCTTTTATTTATTATTAGCTTGGATGATCAGGGTTTAAATCTTGAATATTATCGTTTTTTATCTATAATAAGGGCTAATCCCAATTTTTTTAAAGATTGCTTAGGGGCTTTAATTATCGATGGTCAAAGCGAGCTTTATACCAAATCGATAGGGCGTGAGCTGGTGCTGGCTGCTAATCAGGCCGGCTGTGCTTTTATTGGCCGACCTTTGGTCGAGGCAACTTTATCTTTAAATAATTTTGAGGTGCAAGCCGAATTTAGCGGTTTAAGCCTTTTTGTTAGCTATCAAACGGCGGTTAATAATTTATTAAAGAGGCTTTTTATTAAACAGCCTCCTTATTGTGCAGTATCTAGCGATTTGCTGGTAATTCATGCCGCCTCCCATGCTAAATCAAATACCCATGCCCTGTGGTCGATGGTAAAAGGCCATTTAGATGGCCTAAATATCAAAGAAATCGGCCTTCGTAACGGCTCGATGGTCGATTGTAGCGGCTGCCCTTATACCATGTGCCTGCATTATGGCGAGCGCTCTGATTGCTATTATGGCGGCATTATCACCACCGATTGCTATCCGGCTTTAGAAAAATCCAAAGCCTTACTTTTATTATGCCCTAATTATAATGATGCTTTATCGGCCAATTTAACGGCCTTTATCAATCGCTTAACTGCCCTTTATCGGCGCCAGCCCTTTTTTAGCAAGGCTGTTTTTGCCCTTATTGTTTCCGGCTATTCGGGCAGCGATATTTTGGCCGGCCAAATTATTTCCGGCCTATGTATGAATAAATCTTTTTTTCTGCCGGCCAACTTTTGCCTAATGCAAACGGCCAATTATCCGGGCAGCATTAATGCTATCGCCGATATCGAAACTCAAGCCGCCGAATTTGCCCAACAAATTCAAGAAATTTATAAATAATCGACGGCAAATTATTGTAGTTTTTGAGGGGATATGTTATAATTTAAATATCGAATTATCATTAAATTTTGATATTTAAATTACTTTAAATAAGAATAATAATTTGGAGTAAATTATAGTTTTACGCAGGAGGAAAAGGATTTGGACAAAAACAAGCAAAGTTATGCACCTGTTAAAGAGGCTTTGCAGCATTTTTCGGAATTAAGGGTTGTGCCCTTTGATGTGCCCGGCCATAAAAGGGGCAAGGGAAATAATGAATTAAAAGAGTTTTTGGGCGGCAAATGCCTGGAAATGGATGTAAATTCGATGAAGCCTTTGGATAATTTAGCTCATCCTGTTTCGGTTATTTATGAGGCCGAAGTTTTGGCTGCTCAGGCCTTTGGGGCAGGGCATGCCTTTTTTATGGTTAATGGCACCACCGCAGCCGTGCAAAATATGCTCTTTTTTAGCCTGCGCCGTGGCGATAAAGTTATTTTGCCCCGTAATGTACATAAAAGCGTGGTTAATGCCCTGATTATTACCGGCGCTATTCCTGTTTATGTTAAGCAACCTTTGCATCCTACCTTGCATATTTCCCTAGGTATGCAGGTAGAGGAGGTTAAAAAGGCCATTGCCGATCATCCCGATGCCAAGGCTGTTTTTTGCAATAGCCCCACCTATTATGGCATTTGCTCCGATTTAAAAACAATATGCCAATTGGCACATCAGGCCAATATGCTGCTTTTAGTAGACGAAGCCCATGGCACTCATTTTAATTTTGGCGAAGGATTTCCGGTTTCGGCTATGGCCGCCGGTGCTGATTTAGCGGCAATCAGCATGCATAAATCGGGCTGCTCTTTAACCCAAAGTGCCTTTTTATTAAGTGGCCCTAATATCGATAAAGAGGCTTTGCGCCAAACTATCAACTTAACCCAAACCACCAGCGCCTCTTATTTATTATTGGCCTCTTTGGATATTTCGCGCAAGAATTTGGCTTTAAATGGTCGCCAAATTTTTGATCATGTTAGGCAAATGGCCTGCTATGCCCGGGAGGAAATTAATAAAATCGGCGCTTATTATGCCTATGGTGCCGAATTAATAGATAATGATACGGTTTTTGATTTTGATTTAAGCAAATTAGCGGTAGCCACCGCCGGCAGCGGTTTATCGGGCATGGAAGTTTATGATATTTTGCGTGATGAATATGATATTCAAATCGAATTTGGCGATATTTCTAATATTTTGGCCTATATTTCGGTAGGGGATAAAGAACAGCATATCGAGCGCTTAGTAGGTGCTTTGGCCGAAATTGCCCGCCGCTTTAGCAAAGAAAAGCGAGAATTGCTCCTATATCCTTTGCCTCAAACCTTAGTGGCTATCAGCCCGCAGGAGGCCTATTATGGTGCTAAAGTTTCGGTGCCAATAGAGCAATCCGTGGGCAAAATCATGGGCGAGATGGCCATGTGCTATCCACCCGGCATCCCGATTTTAGCGCCCGGTGAATTAATTAATGCCGAGGCCATCGAGTATATTCGCTATGCTAAGGAAATTGGCTGCTCGATTATTGGCACTCATGATCCGGAAGTAAAACAGTTAGCGGTTTTGAGGTGATTTTATGGATTTATGGTTTTCGGAATATCATACCGACAATGTGCGTTTATCGATACGAGTAGACGAGCATCTATACTCTTCGCAAAGCTTGTACCAGCGCATAGACGTATTTTCCTCGCCCGATTATGGCCGTTTTTTAACCCTAGATGGCTATATGATGCTAACCGAAAAGGACGAGTTTATTTATCATGAGATGATGGCTCATGTGCCGATGGCGGTGCATCCTAATGTAAAAAAGGTGCTGCTAATTGGGGCAGGGGATGGCGGCACAGTACGCGAAATTTTACGCTATGAAACGGTAGAACATATCGATTTGGTTGAAATTGATAAAGAAGTGATGGATGTATGTCGCAAATTCTTACCTTTTACGGCCGCCGGCTTAGATGATGAACGGGTAAATATTCATGTTGAAGACGGCATGCGTTATGTACGCCGAGTTAAGGATTTTTATGATTTGATTATTGTTGATTCCACCGATCCTTTTGGCCCCGGCGAAGGCCTTTTTTCCAAAGAGTTTTATGGCAATTGCTATAAGGCTTTGAACGAAAATGGGATTATGGTTAATCAGCAGGAAAGCCCTTTTTATCATAAGGATGCCTTAGCCGTGCAAAGGGCGCATCGTAATATTGTGCAATCATTCCCGTTTAGCATGGCTTATCAAGCTCATATCCCCACTTACCCATCGGGATTATGGCTCTTTGGCTTTTCTTCTAAAAATTATCATCCCTTGCATGATTTTAGGGAGCAGGCCTGGAAGGATTTAAAAATTAAAACCCGTTATTATAATACGCAATTGCATCGGGGCGCTTTTGCCCTGCCCAATTATGTAGAAGATTTATTAAAAGGAGTAGAATAATGCTAAAGAGTAAACATACTACTTTTTTTGACTGCGGCTTAGATTATCAGGCTGCCGATATTGTAATTTTTGGTGCACCTTTTGATTCAACAACTTCTTTTAGACCGGGCACCAGAATGGCAGCAGCCACCATGCGCTTAGAAAGCTTTGGCCTAGAAACTTATAGCCCCGATTTAGATTTGGATTTGGCCGATTATAATATTTGCGATGCCGGTGATTTGGAATTGCCTTTTGGCAATAGCGAACAAGCCTTGGATTTAATAGCGGAGCAGGTTAGCCAAATTGCCGCTGATCATAAAATCCCGTTAATGATAGGCGGCGAGCATTTGGTAAGCTTAGGCGCGATTAGGGCTTTGCATCTAAAGTATCCCGATTTGGCAATTATCCATTTTGATGCCCATACCGATTTGCGTGAAGCTTATTTGGGGCAAAGCCTATCCCATGCCTCGGTAATGCGGCTGGCCTGGCAATTGTTAGGTGATGGCCGAATTTGGCAATTTGGTATCCGCTCCGGCGAGCGGCATGAATTTGAGTTTGCCGCTAAACATACCCATTTATGTGCCAATAATTTCGACGATTTGGCTTTGGCAATTGCTCAAAACCAAAATCGGCCGATTTATCTAAGCATAGATTTAGATATCCTAGACCCATCCTTTTTCCCGGGCACAGGCACGCCGGAGGCCGGCGGGGTTTGTGTTCATTCCTTATTTGCGGCGCTAAAAGATTTAAGTAAGCTAAATATTATTGGTTGCGATATCAATGAATTAGCCCCCAATTATGATTTAAGCGGTGCATCAACAGCGGTTGCTAATAAGGTATTGCGTGAATTATTATTAAATCTGTCAAAAAACAAGGAGGATTAAAATGGCGAAGATTATGATTATCGGTGCAGGTGGCGTGGCTAATGTTGCTGCCCATAAATGTGCGCAAAACAGTGATGTTTTTGGGGAAATGATTATTGCCAGCCGTACCAAAGCAAAATGTGATGATATTAAGCAGGCTATTGAGGCCAAAGGTACTAAAACCATAATTACAACTGCCCAAATCGATGCCGATGATGTAGCTGCTTTAACTGCCCTTTTAGAAAAGGAAAAACCGGCTTTGGTTTTAAATTTGGCCTTGCCCTATCAAGATTTACCGATTATGGATGCTTGCTTGGCCGCCAAAATTAATTATATGGATACCGCCAATTATGAGCCGCCGGATGAGGCTAAATTTGAATATAGCTGGCAATGGGCTTATAAAGAACGCTATCAGCAAGCAGGAATCACCGCCCTTTTAGGCAGCGGTTTTGATCCGGGGGTAACTTCGGTTTTTGCGGCCTATGCCTTAAAGCATCATTTTGATCAGATTGATTATATCGATATCTTAGATTGCAATGGCGGCGATCATGGCTATCCTTTTGCCACCAATTTTAATCCCGAAATTAATATTCGCGAGGTAAGCGCCAAAGGCAGCTATTGGCAAGACGGTGCCTGGGTAGAAACCGAGCCAATGGAGATTAAACGGGAATATAATTTCCCTGAAATTGGCCAAAAAGATATGTATTTGCTACATCATGAAGAGATTGAGTCTTTGGCAATCAATATTCCCGGTGTTAAAAGAATTCGCTTTTTTATGACATTTGGCCAAAGTTATTTAACTCATTTGCAATGCCTGGAAAATGTAGGGATGACCTCTATCGAGCCGATTGATTATGAGGGCAAGCAAATTATTCCCCTTCAATTTTTAAAAGCGGTTTTGCCGGATCCTTCTTCTTTAGGGCCGCGCACCAAGGGCAAAACCAATATAGGTTGTATTTTCCAAGGCCAAAAAGATGGCAAGCCCAAAACCTATTATATATATAATGTATGCGATCATCAGGAATGCTATCAAGAGGTTGGCTCGCAGGCTGTTTCGTATACCACCGGCGTGCCGGCCATGATAGGTGCAATGATGTTGATGAAGGGCATTTGGCAAGGGGCGGGCGTATTTAATATTGAAGAATTCGATCCCGACCCATTTATGGAGCAATTAAACCGCTGCGGATTGCCCTGGCAGGAAAGCTTTAATCCCGATTTAGTAGATTAGATTATAGGGGCTATCGCAATATAAAGTTTTACTCAATTTTTTACAAAAAATTGCGGGGTCTTAGGGGCTGCGCCCCTAAGGTCTTATAACCTGCGCCTTTTGGCGAAGCCAAAACAGCCATCAACATCAAGCAAAAAACCGACAATCGTCATGGATGCCAAAAGGAGGATGTCGCAAATAATTGTGACAGCCTCTTTTTGGGTTTTTCTCATACAGGTTTGCTTTCTTAAGCCAAAGCTTGGCTTGATAGTTTGCTTTGCGTAGAGCACTTTATTTTTATTTGCGCAGCAAATAAAAATAGCAGCTTCTTTCAATTTTATCAATTCGATTATTCGTTTTGCAGTTGACTTATGCTCCTATCTAGCCTGCATTTCCTTTTATTTGATAATTGAAAGAAAAAGATTAAAACCTTTACCTTTTTGTAAAAAGGTAAAACCAAAAACTTTTAGAATATAAGGCGGCTGTTTTAATGCGATAGCCCCAAAATATTAAAAGTTTCTTTGCTTACTTTCTTTTCAAAGAAAGTAAGGATCTTTAAAACTCAAAGGAGGCCAAAATGTTTAAAACAGAAAATATTCAAACCCCGGCCTATGTAGTAGTAGAAGAATTATTAACAAAAAACCTAGAAATTTTACAAAAGGTAAAAAAAGCAACAAATTGTAAAATCCTCTTAGCCCAAAAAGCATTTTCGATGTTTCATTATTATCCCTTAATCGCTAAATATTTGGATGGGGTAACGGCCAGCGGCCTTTTCGAGGCTAAACTGGGCTATCAGCATTTTAAAAAGGAAAACCATGTATTTGCCGCCGCCTATCGCGATGATGAAATGGCCGAAATTATCCAAATTTGTGACCATATTAGTTTTAATTCGGCTTATCAATGGCATAGGTTCAAAAAGCAGGTTTTGGCGGCCGGGCGTTCATGCTCATTACGGATTAATCCCGAATGTTCTACCCAAGAAGGGGCAATTTATGACCCTTGTGCTAAAGGCTCGCGCTTAGGAATTACGGCTGCTAATTTTAATAAGGATTTAATAGTTGGCTTGGATGGCTTGCATTTTCATACCTTATGCGAGCAAAATGCCGATGCCTTAAGCCAAACTTTAGCTGCGGTTGAGCAAAAGTTTGGCGCATATTTGCCCCAAATGCGCTGGCTTAATTTTGGCGGTGGCCATCATATTAGCCGCGAGGATTATGATTTGGATTTATTGATAAAATTGATTAATGAGTGGCAAAATAAATATGATTTGCAAGTGTATTTAGAGCCGGGCGAGGCCATTGCTCTTAATGCCGGCTTTTTGGTTACAAAAGTTTTGGATATTATTGATAATGACCTGAAAATTGCCATATTAGATACATCTGCGGCCTGCCATATGCCCGATGTTTTGGAAATGCCCTATCGTCCACCTTTAATAAATAGTGGCAGGGCAGGGGAGAAACAATATGATTATCGCTTAGGCGGCCCTACTTGCTTAGCCGGCGATATCATTGGCGATTATTCTTTTGATCAGCCGCTTAGCCATGGCGATATCCTAACCTTTGCCGACATGGCTATTTATTCTTTTGTAAAAAACAATACTTTTAATGGTATTAATTTACCTTGTATTTATGCAGCTAAAGATAATAACCTACAATTAATTAAACAATTTGGTTATGCAGATTTTTATAATCGCTTGTCTTAATGCATATAATATGGTAAAATATAAGTTAAGACAAAAATGCGGAGGAAAAATATGAGTGCCATTCGGCAGATAGTAAAATTAGGGGATCCTATTTTAAGGCAGGATGCCCAAACCGTTAAGCGTTTTGGTATACAATTACATATTTTGCTTGATGATATGGCCAAAACCATGTATGCATCCAATGGTGTAGGCTTAGCTGCGCCGCAAATTGGGGTTAGCAAAAGGGTTGTGGTTATTGATGATCATGATCAAAGCGGTTTAATCGAATTGGTTAATCCGGAAATTACCGTTAAAGAAGGCTGCGAGCTTGATGTAGAATATTGCCTTTCGGTACCCAATCGAGGTGGCGAAGTAGAAAGAGCAACTAAAATTGTCGTTAATGCCCAAGATCGCTTTGGCGAAGAATATGAATATGAAGTTGAAGGTTTTTTAGCAAGAATTTTCCAGCATGAAATAGACCACCTAAACGGTCAGTTATTCGTCGATATTATGAAGCGAGAGGTGAAGGATTAATGCGCTTTATCTATATGGGTAGCCCCGATTTTGCGGTTAAACCCTTAGAGCATTTAATCGCCAAAGGCTTTAGACCAGAGGCTATTTTTTCGCGCCCCGATAAACCCAAAGGCAGGGGTGGTAAAATGCAGCCCACAGCCGTTAAAGCGGCAGCTTTAGCCTTAGATATCCCGGTATTTACGCCTGCAAATATCAATAGTCCCGAGGCAATTGAGCAAATTAAACAATTTAAGCCCGAACTTTTAGTGGTGGTAGCTTATGGCCAAATTCTCAAAAAGGAACTTTTAGCCTTACCGCCTAAAGGCTCGGTAAATTTGCATGCCTCGCTTTTGCCTGCATATCGGGGGGCAGCCCCTATTCAAAGAGCAATTATGAATGGCGAAACGCTAAGTGGAATTACCACCATGTATTTGGCCGAAGGGCTAGATAGCGGCGATATGATTCTTAAAGCCGAAGTAGCAATCAGCCCCGAAGATACCGGCGGCAGCCTTCATGATAAATTAGCAGATACAGGCAGCGAGCTTTTGGCGCAAACTTTGGCTTTAATTGCAGCCGATCAAGTAAAACCGATTGCTCAAAATCATGATTTGGCTACCTATGCAGCCCTTTTAACTGCCGATGACGAAATAATTAATTGGCAACTTTCGGCGCAAACTATCTATAATCAAATTAGGGGCTTAAATCCTTTCCCTAAGGCTTATACCTATTATAAGCAAAAGCGGTTAAAGGTGCTGGCCGCTATTTGGCGTCCCAAACGTTTTGAGGCCACAGCCGGCCAAATTGTGGCCATCGATCGGCAAGGCATTTGGCTGGCCACCGCCGATGGCGAAATTTGTCTTACCGAAGTTCAACCCGAAGGTAAAGCTAAGATGGAAGCGTCTGCCTTTGCCCGAGGTTCGGATATTGCCGTTGGTATGCAGTTGTAAATTTGTTAACTATTAAGGAGGAGATTTATGTTCTTTTATGATCCTACCTGGATTTTGATGATAATTGCCATTGTCATCACCCTGTTTGCTCAAAGCAAGGTTAATTCTACCTATCAAAAATATGCCAAGGTGCGTTCGGCAAGAGGTTTGTCGGCGCATGATGCGGCAAGGTTGATTTTGGATTATAATGGCTTGCAAAATGTGCGTATTGAGCAGGTTAGCGGTAGCTTAACCGATCATTATGATCCCCGAGGCAAAGTTTTGCGGCTATCGCAAGCCACTTATCATAGTGATAGTGTAGCCGCTTTAGGTATTGCCGCCCATGAGGCCGGCCATGCCATGCAGGATAAAGAAGGCTATATTCCCTTAAAAATTAGGGGTGCTTTAGTGCCTTTGGCCAATATTGGTTCTAATTTCTCGATGATTTTGATTATTATCGGCGCAATTATGGGTGCTGCTAATTTAATTGATTTGGGGATAATCTTTTTTTCCTTTGCTGTTTTATTCCAATTAGTTACTTTACCGGTGGAATTTAATGCATCTTCTCGAGCTTTAGCTGCCTTAGAAGGGGGCAATCTTTTAAATATCGACGAAGTTAAACAAACCAAAAAAGTGCTATCGGCTGCGGCTTTAACTTATGTAGCAGCCGCCTTGGCTTCTTTATTACAGCTATTACGTTTTATAATTTTATTTGGCAGAAGGGATTAATCATAAATTTAAATGAAGCAGGAAAATAAAAAAATCAGCGCCCGCGAGGCCGCTTTGCTAATCCTTCAAAAAGCCGAGCAAGATCAGGCCTATATCAATTTATTATTAAGGCAAATGCTTGATAAATACCATTTATCATTGCAAGATAAACATTTAGCTACCGAGCTGGTTTATGGCTGCATGCGCATGCAGGCTGCCCTTAATTATTGTTTAGAACAATTATTAAGCCGCCCCTTAAAAAAGCTAACGCCGGCTATTGCCAATATTTTGCGAATTGGCCTGTATCAGATTATTTATATGGAGCGTATTCCCGATTCGGCGGCGGTAAATACAGCTGTTGATTTGGCTAAACGTTATGGCCATAAAGGCACGGCCTCTTTGGTTAATGGCGTTTTGCGCAGTTATCTACGTGCCGAACAGCCCTTATTACCCAAAGAAGATCAAGGTCGTGAGTATTTTATCCATGGCTTATCCTATCCCGACTGGCTGGTTGATGAGCTTTTAAAATTATGGCCAAAGCCGGATATCAATGATTTTTTAAAATTTCATAATCAACATCATGGCATTACAGTTCGCTATAATAGCTTAAAAATTAGCAAAACCGATTTTGTTAAGCAATTAGAAGCCAAGCAAATTGATTTTAGCCCGGCTAAATTTAGTCCATCTGCCTTTATTTTGCATAATGGCAGCGAGCATTTAAAGCCTTTTTTGACCCAAGGCCTAATTTTGGCTCAAGGCGAAGCATCGCAATTGGTGGCTTATGCTTGTAATCCGCAACCGGGCCAAACAATTATTGATTTATGCGCCGCCCCGGGCGGTAAGGCCAGCCATTTAGCCCAGCTTATGGATAATAAGGGGCGGATTATTGCCAATGATATCCATGCCAGTCGTGTGCAGTTGATTAAGGATAATGCCGCCGCCTTAGGCATCGATATTATCGAAACTATTTGTGCCGATGGCTGTAATTTGCCAGATAAGTATCATAATCTGGCCGATACGGTGCTTTTGGATGCCCCATGTAGTGGGCTGGGGGTTTTAGGCAAGCGTGCCGATAGCCGCTGGCGTAAATCAAAAGATGATATCAACCAAATGCAGGCCTTATCCGCTAATTTATTGCAGGCAGCAGGCCGATACCTAAAACCTAAAGGGTATTTGATTTTTAGTACCTGCACAATTATGCCGGCCGAGAATGAAGAAAATATTAAGGCCTTTTTAGCGGCTAATCCTAATTTTAAATTAGTTAGCATCATAAATTTGGCCGATTTATTATTAGATGAAGATGATAAAAAAGCTGCCCTAGCAGGGATGATACAGCTTTTGCCGCAAAAGCAGAATTTAGAGGGCTTTTTCATAGCCAAAATGCAAAAGGATTAAGATGATTATTGCCGAAAATATAGATATTCTGGCTTTTAATGAAGCCGACTTAAAAACTTATTTTAAGAGCCAAAATTTGCCTGCTTTTAGAGCAGCCCAAGTTTTTGATTGGTTACAGAATAAAGCTCTGCTCGATTTTGAGCAAATGGCCAATTTGCCGCTTAGTTTACGCCAAGATTTGGCGGCCGCCTTTAGCAGCCAAATTCCGCAAATAGAGCATATCAGTGCCAATGCCGATACCCAAAAATTTTTGTTGAAATTAGCCGATAATCAAACTATCGAAACGGTAGCGATGTATTATCAGCGCGCAAATAGCCGCGACCGGGCTACCTGCTGTGTAAGTACCCAAAGCGGTTGTGCTATGGGCTGTGCCTTTTGCGCCAGCGGCCTGTTTAAAGATTTGCGCAATCTAAGCGCCGGGGAAATTGTTGCCCAAGTATTGCTTAGTAGTCAGCTTGCTATTAAGCAGGGGTTTAAAGGGATTAGCAATATTGTTTTTATGGGCATGGGCGAACCTTTGGCTAATTTGGCCAACTTAAAGCAAGCAATTTTAATTTTAAATGACCCGCAAGGCCAAAATATTGGTCAAAGAAGAATGACTGTTTCTACTTGCGGTTTAGTGCCACAAATTTATCAAGTTGCCGACTGGGATTTGCAAATTAACTTAGCAATTTCTTTGCATAGTGCTAATCAAGCTAAGCGTCAAAAAATCATGCCCATTGCCGCCAAACATGATTTAAATGATTTGATGAAGGCTTGCGATCATTATCGCCAAAAAACCGGCCGACGATTAACTTTTGAATATGCGATGTTTAAAGGCATCAATGATAGTTTAGATGATGCAAAATTATTAGCAGATTTATTGACAGGACGCGATATTCTTGTTAATATTATTGCAGCTAATATTGTTAGCGAAAGCAAATATCAGCCCAGCAATAAGGCGGCGATTAAACAATTCTGCGATTATCTGCAAAGCCGTAATTGCGAGGTAGCCTTAAGAGAAAGACGAGGTCAGGATATTGATGCTGCTTGTGGGCAATTAAGAAAAAGATTAGCTTTTAAAAATAAATCGGAGGTGTAAACCTTTGCGAGCCGAATTTATCTCCCATATTGGGGTGGTTAGAAAAAATAATGAGGATGCGGTTTTTTGCGATCCAAAAGCAGGCCTTTTAGTAATTGCCGATGGCATTGGCGGCAGCGATGCAGGTGAAGTAGCCAGCGCTACCGCCGTAAGAGTGGTAGCCGAAAACTTTTGGGAAAACCCCGAAAGCGAACCGGCCGAATTAATGCGCGAGGCCTTTTACCAAGCCAATGATATCTTGTATCGTGCCGGCCATGAAGATGGCCGCCATGGCATGGGCACAACGCTTACTGCCGCCGCAATCAGCGATAATCAAATCAAGCTGGTGCATGTGGGCGATAGCCGTGCTTATTTAATTAGCAAAGATCATATAGAGCAATTAACCGATGATCATACCCTGGTTAATATTTTGCTGGCTCAAGGCAAAATTACAGATCAAGAGGCCGAAAACCATCCCCAAAGGCATATTTTAGTGCGTTCAATTGGCCAAGATCTTTTGGTGCAAGTACAGGAAAAAGAACTTACCTGGCAAAAAGGCGATTATTTGCTGCTTTGCACCGATGGTCTTTATAGCTTAGTGCCGGAAAAGGAAATGCAAACCATTGCCGAAAGGGCTGTTGATTTAAAACATGCGGTTGATATGATGGCAAAAACTGCTATTAATCGAGGCGGCTATGATAATATTTCGATAATATTAGCCGCTTTTGAATAATTTGGAGGGATATCTTTGATTGGAAAACTGTTTAATGATCGTTATCAAATAATCGAAAAAATTGGCTCAGGTGGCACAGCCATCGTCTATAAAGGCCAAGACACCCTGCTGGGGCGGATGGTAACGGTAAAAATTTTGCGTGAAGAATGTGCCAGCAATGAAGAGTTTGTGCGCCGTTTTCGGCGCGAAGCCCAGGCGGTAGCCAGCCTTTCTCATGGCAATATTGTGGCCGTTTATGATGTTGGCCTCGAAGAAAATATGCAATATATTGTGATGGAATTTGTTGAAGGGCTATCCTTAAAGGAATATATTCAGCAAAAAGGCAGCTTAGGCATAGAAGAAGCCGCCGCTATTATGGTGCAAATTTTAGATGGCATTAGCTATGCCCATGAGCATGGCATAATTCACCGTGATATTAAGCCGCATAATATTCTACTCGGCCATGATGGCCGTGCCAAAGTTACCGACTTTGGTATCGCTATCGGCATGACCGATGTTACGCAAACTTATAATACTTCGTCTAAAATTATGGGTTCGGTGCATTATATTGCTTCCGAGCAGGTACAAGGCCTTGCTGTTACCGAAAAATCGGATATTTATTCGGCCGGCGTGGTTTTTTACGAGATGCTTACCGGCCAATTGCCATTTAATGGTGATACGCCAATTAGTATTGCTATGCAACATGTGCAGGCCGAATTAATATTGCCGCATCAGCTAAATCCTCGCATCCCGATTGGGCTTTCTTATGTAATTATGCGGGCAATGCGTAAAAATCCGGAAACCCGCTATGAAAGCGCCAAGGAAATGACTGAAGCAATTAAAGGCGTGGTAGACGGCTTAAGCAGTATTTATCAGCCTGCCCCCGATGAAAAAATCGATGGCGGTGAATTGATTTCAGGCACTGATGCCCGCCCCAATCGTCGGGAAAGAAGGACGGAAACCGTGCGCAAGCGTAATAATGAAGGTCGCAAACGTTCGATTAACTTTACGGCGATTCTCCTTTTAATAGTAGTGGTTAGCTTTGTGGCAGCCTTGATTTGGTTTGTCGGCAAAATTGGCATCATTTTCGAGCCCGAAACAATGATAGCTACCCCGAATATGGTTGGTAAAGAAATTAGCATAGCCGAAACCGAATTGAATAATATGGAACTAAGTTATACTATCGAGCGCAAAAATAGCGATACTGTGCCGATTAATACCATTATCAGCCAAAGCCCGGTTGCCGAAACCAGCATTAGCGCCAGCCGCAATATTATTTTAACAGTTAGTGATGGCCCTCCTTTAACCGATGTGCCGGTGGTAGAGGGATTAAGCGAATATTTGGCCGAAACTAGGCTTGCCGATAAAGGGCTTACCTTTGTTTATAATGAGCCGGAATATCATGATAGCGTTTTAGAAGGCGATATTATCGACCAAGTACCTGCGGCCGGAACCCAGGTTTCCGGCGGCACCCAAGTAATGATGACGGTAAGCAAAGGGCCTGAACCGATTTTAATCGATATGCCTACCGTAACCGATTTGCCTTTAGAAGAAGCCCAAACGGCCTTAACCAATGCAAAACTGCTGGTAGCCCAGCCTTTGGTTTATGAGGAAAGCCTAACCCATAATGAGGGTATTGTAATTAGACAAAGCGCAGCCGCCGGCAGCGAAGTAGCCGAAGGCGACGAAATTACCCTGGTAGTAAGCTCGGGTCCCGGGCCTGTGGATCGTTCGGTTACAATTAATTATACCGTTATTAATGATGGCTTGCCCCATAATATTACGGTTGTAATCAGTGATACCCAAGGCGTGCGCGAGGTTTGGAATCAGGAGCATGAATCGGGCTATTTCTTTAATCAATCTTTTACCTATTACGAAAAAGGTATTATTACCATTTATCTGGATAATGTTGCTCAACAATCCTTCGAAGTGCCCCAAAATTCTAATGCAGGGAGTATATAATGAGCAATAATTGGCAAGATGGCCTAATTTTAAGCTCTTTTGGTGGCTTTTATACTGTACTTAGCCAAGAAAAAGAGCATAAATGCCAATTGCGTGGCAAATTAAAAAAGAAACGTTTTTCGGATGATGGCCTAAGTGGGGTTTTTGTGGGTGATAAAATCCAATTCTCTTTGGCCACCGATGGCGAAAGCTATGGCATGATCGAAGCCTTATATCCGCGCCAAAACTTTTTGCCACGCCCCAAAATTGCCAATATCGAACAGGCAATTATTGTAATGGCTGCTAAAGAGCCTGATTATGATTTGCTTTTATTAGAAAAAATCCTGATTACAACCGCTTTTTTAGGGATAAAGGCCGCAATTTGCATCAATAAAATTGATTTGGCCGATCATGATTTAAATCCGATTTTAGAACCATATCAAAAAGCAGGCTGGCCGATTACCCTGGTATCTACTTATACTGACCAAGGGATTAATCAGTTTAAAAAATTGCTGACCGGCAAAATTTCGGTTTTGGCAGGCCCTTCGGGAGTGGGTAAATCCAGTATTTTAAATGCAATTTTGCCCGAGGCCAATATTGCCGTAAATGCGATTAGCGATCGCCTGCAAAGAGGCAAGCATACCACTCGTAGCGTAAGCCTGCTACCCTTAGCCGAAGGCGGATTTGTGGCCGATGCTCCCGGTTTTTCGCTTTTAGATTTGCCGCTGGCACTAAAAAAAGACGACTTAAGCGATTATTATCCCGAATACAAAGCATTAGGCGAGCAATGCCGCTTTTTAGGCTGCAATCATCAAAATGAACCTGATTGCGCCGTTAAACTAGCTGTTGAAAAGGGAGAATTGGCTTTAAGCCGCTATCAATACTATTTGCGATTCTTAGCAGAAATTGCTGAAAGAGAAATTAAATATTAAAGGTGATCATATGAAAAAAATAGCTCCTTCTTTTTTGTCGGCCGATATTTGGCAAGTAGCTGCCCAGCTTAGCGCTTTAGAAGAGGCAGGTTGCGAATACTTACATTTAGATATTATGGATGGCCATTTTGTGCCTAATATTTCCTTTGGTGCGCATTATATTCAAGGCCTGCGTAAGCATAGTAAAATGATTTTTGACACCCATTTAATGGTAGAAGAACCGGATTTTTTACTGGAAGATTTTGTTAAAGCAGGGGCAGATATTATCACTGTTCATGTGGAGGCTATTAAGCATTTGCATCGCACTATTGAGCGCATCAAAAGCTATGGCTTAAAAGCAGGTGTTTCTTTAAACCCGGCTACCCCCTTATCGGCTTTAGAAGAAATTTTGCCCTTGATAGATTTAGTGCTAATCATGAGCGTAAACCCGGGCTTTGGCGGCCAAAGCTTTATTCCCGAGGCTATCAATAAAATTGAACGCTTAGCCGCTATTAAAAAGGCCAATAATTATCAGTTTATTATCGAAGTAGATGGTGGTGCCAAGCAAGATAATATCGCCCAAATTGCCGCCGCAGGTGCCGAGCTAATTGTGGCAGGATCGGCCGTTTTTGGCCAAGAAAACCCGGCTAAGGCCTATCAAAGTTTGGCAGCAGCATTGGCCTAAGCAAGGTAAATGAGGTAAATATGGAACAAACAAATTGGGGGCAAAGCGTAAGTGGGGTGCTGATTAAAGATAATCAGGTGCTTTTGGCGCGCCATACTTATGGCAATGGCAAGGGCAAATTAATTGTGCCCGGTGGCTATGTGCAACATAATGAAACGCCTCAGGATGCCCTTAAAAGGGAATTTTTAGAAGAAGTTAATCTAATAATCGAGCCCAAAGAACTAATCGGCATTCGCTTTAATGCCCTGGATTGGTATTTAGGTTTTGCTGTAGATTATATAGATGGGGAAGTAAAACCGGATAATGACGAAATAAGCGAAGCAATTTGGCTAAATATAGATGAAGCCCTAAGCAGGGAAGATGTGCCGGAAAACACCAAACTATATATAAAGGCCGCCCTAAACAAAAATGCCGGCCTAAAACCAACACCTTTCGAAGGCCGCAATCCTCCATGCTCATTATACGGTTCATTTTAAAAGTTTACTCAACTTTCAAAAATTGCGGGGTTTCGACATAGCTAATACTCAAAATCAAAGATTTTGGCATTAGCTTAGGGTCTTAGCCCCAAAGTCTTGACAAGTAAAAGATGTTAATGTATAATATAAAATTATCAATAAAAAAGAGGCAAACTATGTACAAACAAATCCAAAACATAGCTATTATTATTATGACCAGGCGAAGTTAGGCTTATTTTTTAGCCCTTCGCCTATTGCTCATGCATAAGCGAAGGGCTTTTTTATTTTTAAAGCTAAAAACTAAGGAGGAAATTATGTTATTAAAAGATATCGAACAAGCAGCAGCCCGCCTAAAAGGAGTAATCCATAAAACACCGCTAACATCCAGCCGCACATTTTCGGAGATGTCTAATTGCGAACTTTATCTTAAATGCGAAAATATGCAAAAAACAGGTTCTTTTAAAGTAAGAGGGGCCTATAATAAAGTAGCTAAAATGGCACAAGATGGCCATTTACCTGCAGCTTTAATAGCATCCAGCGCCGGTAATCATGCCCAAGGGGTAGCCTATGCCGCCCAATCTATTGGCAGTAAAGCTATTATTGTGATGCCTAAAAGCACGCCGATTGCCAAAGTTTCGGCCACCCAAGGCTATGGTGCAGAGGTTATTTTATATGGTGATTGCTATGATGAGGCCTATGCCAAGGCCCAAGAATTAAAAGAAGAACGGCAAGCCGTTTTTATTCATCCTTTTGATGATGAGGATGTAATTGCCGGCCAAGGCACAATCTCGCTTGAGATTTTGCGAGCCTTGCCCACCGTGGATGCCATTGTAATCCCGGCCGGCGGTGGTGGCCTTTTGGCAGGAATGGCCTCTTGCATTAAGCAAATCAATCCCCGGATTAAGGTAATTGGGGTGCAGGCCGAAAATGCGCCGGCTATTGTTCAATCTTTTAAAGCTAAAAGCCTGGTCGAGACCTTAACTTCTAATACAATTGCCGATGGTATTGCCGTAAAATGCCCTGGCACTAAAACTTTAGATTTGATTTGGCAATATGTAGACGAAATGGTAACCGTTAATGATGACCAAATTGCTGAAGCAATTTTGATGGTTTTAGAACGCTCAAAAATGGTGGTTGAACCAGCCGGAATTTCTTCTTTGGCCGCAGTTTGGCAAAATAAAATCGATTTGGCCGGTAAAAGGGTGGTTTGTTTGCTATCGGGCGGTAATATCGATGTTGGCTTTATCCATAAAGTGGTAGAAAAAGGCCTAATTAATCGTGGCCGTCAGATGAAATTTAATACTTTAATGCCCGATAAACCCGGCAGCTTGCAGGAATTTGCCACTATTGTTGCCGAATTAGGTGCTAATATCATTTTAATTCAACATGACCGTTTGCGCGCCAATTTAAACCTAGGCGAGGCAATTTTGCATGTGGCCTGCGAGGTTTCGAGCCGCGAGCATGGTCAATCCGTGGTTAAAAGCCTGGAAGAACGTGGTTATCCAATAACAATGGAATCCTAAGGAGCAATTATGGCGGAAACAATTTTGCCTAAAGCCTATGGCGTGGCGGAAATTAATAATTATATTCGAGAATATTTAGCCGAAGATGAATTATTGCCAAACATTTTGGTTAAAGGCGAGCTTACGGCCTATAAAACCCATAGTTCAGGCCATGCATATTTTACGATTAGCGAAAAAAACGCTATCTTAAGTGGCGCTATTTTTCGTAAAGATGCATCTAGGCTAACTTTTGAACCCCAAATTGGTATGGAAGTAATAATTTGGGGTAGTATCAGCTTTTATGAACGTGACGGAAAAGTGCAGCTTTATGGACGAGAATTTTTTCTGCAAGGGGCAGGCATTAAGGAAGAGGCTTTGCAGCAATTAAAGCAAAAATTAGCCGCCGAAGGCCTATTCGATCAAGAGCATAAAAAGGACTTGCCCTTTTTCCCGTATTCGCTGGGGGTAATTAGCGGCGCAGGCAGTGCCGCTTGGGCCGATATTCAAAAGGTTGCTTTAAGCCGCAATCCCAATTTGCAAATCAAATTATACCCGGCCACAGTGCAGGGGGAAAACGCAGCTCAAAGCATAGTTCTTGCCTTATACGAGGCCGAAAAATCAGGCCATGATTTACTAATAGTTGGCCGCGGTGGTGGTGCAAATGAAGATTTAGCCGCCTTTAATGAGGAAGCCGTAGTAAGGACAATTTTTGCCCTAAACACACCAATAATTGCCGCTATCGGCCACGAGATTGATACTTCTTTAGCCGATTTGGTTGCCGATAAAAGGGCCGCAACTCCCACCCATGCCGCCACGCTGGGCATACCGGATTGTGCCGAGCTAAGCCAGTATTTAGCGGCCTTAAAGCTAAGGTTGCGTCGGGCATTAAATCATAATCAGCAACAAAAAGTGCATGATTTGCAACAACTACATAATCGTTTGCAGGCTTTAAGCCCCAAGCATAAGGTTAATAATTATCGTCAGCAAATTTCCAAATTGCAATTTGATTTGGATAAGAGCTTTAAGCTGGGTAAGCAATTAAAATATGAGCAATTTAATTTATTATTGGCTCGTTTAGATAATTTAAGCCCTTTAAAGACTTTAAGGCGGGGCTATAGTTTATGTATGGATCAAAATCAACATATAATTAAGGATGCCTCAAAAATAAATATTGGCGACCAATTAAATATAAAACTGGAGCAAGGTAATATAACCTGCCTGGTAGAGGGAGTTAATAATGAATAATAAAGAAATTAACTTTGAGCAACTTTTGGCCGACTTAGAAGCCAAAGTAAATGAATTAGAAAATGGCAATTTAGATTTAGAAACAATGATGGCCAAATATAATGAGGGCATGGCCTTAGTAAAGCAGGGTAATGATATTTTGGACAAAACCGAGCAGGCTTTGTTAGAAAAGGTGGATTAATATGGATATTAATCAATTATTGGCTTATGCCAAGCAGGCAACCGAGCAAGAATTATCAATGATTTTGCAACCTAAACAAAAGGCCGAAGATAGCCTATACCAGGCCATGGAATATAGCGCATTAGCAGGCGGTAAAAGATTGCGTCCGGCTTTATTTTTAGCGGTATTGGCTACTTTTGAGGATAGATTAAATGCCGATTTGCAAGCTTATTTACCTTTTGCGGCGGCCTTGGAAATGATTCATACCTATTCCTTGATTCATGATGATTTACCGGCCATGGACAATGATGATTTAAGGCGAGGCAAACCAACTTGCCATAAGGCTTTTGATGAAGGTTTGGCCATTTTGGCCGGCGATGGATTGCTAACCGAGGCTTTTAATCAAATGCTAAGCATTAAAGGGCAGGTAGATGCCGGCAATTTAATCGAGGCGGTGCAAGTTGTAGCGCAGGCGGCCGGTATTTATGGCATGGTGGCAGGCCAAGTTATTGATTTGCAATTAGAAGGTCAGCAGGCCGATATTGATCAGTTAAAGTATATGATAGAGCGTAAAACAGGCGCTTTATTTAGGGCGGCGATTATTAGTGCTGCCCATTTATGCAAGGCAAATCCTGAAGAAATGGCAGCTTTAAACACTTATAGCTGTAATTTAGGTTTAGCCTTTCAGATTGCTGATGACATTTTGGATATTATTGGCGATGAGGCCAAATTAGGCAAACCAATAGGCAGTGATATTAAAAATGATAAGAATACTTTTGTTAGCTTATTAGGTTTAGAAAAAGCGAAAAAAGCGGCTAAAGAAGCAGCTAATGCAGCTGGTGATGCCTTAACAATTTTTGGTGATAAAGGCCAATTATTGGCGCAATTCCCGGTATTGATGGTTGATCGGGAAATTTAATAAGTAAGGGCGATGATTTATGTTCATCGCCCTTTATTTATGATCATTAATTGTAAAATTAAGCCTATTTAAAGTATCAAGTTGAATTAATTTTGGTTTAAGGCAACGAGGATTATGTTGGCTTTTAATAAGGGTTAATTCTTTGCCGCAATAGGGGCAAAGCCAAATACATTTACTATTGGCCGAATAGGAAGTTTGATAGCAATGTGGGCAAGTTTTATAGGCCATATTATTCTCCTTAGCGATTAAGGCAGGCAGTAAGCCAAAAACCCTTAATATTATTATTTATAGTATAACTCAATTAAGATGAGAATCTAGGCGAATTCTGCGTTTGAAATTTTTATTTTTGGTATAAATGTGCTAATTTTTGCTAAAAATATCATATATTATAAAATATATATCATTTTTATGCTAATATATAAAGGGAAAATCGAATTATTGTCGAACATGATAAATTTAAGAGAAATTTTTGTTAGACTGGAGTGGTTCAGATGGAAAATGCGCAATATGATAAAATAATTAATAGCGCATTTGAAGCTTTTAATGATTTTGCGGCAGCTAATGAGTTTGTGCCGATGCGTGATTTAATATATCAATATTTACGGGATGCGATTATCAACCGTAAATTACCGGCAGGTTGCCATTTAGTAGAGGATGATTTAGCACGTAATTTGCATGCCAGTCGTACTCCGGTGCGGGAGGCTTTGCGCAAGTTGGAATCTGAGGGTTTGGTTAAGCATCATCGTCGGCGCGGTGTGGAAGTTAAGCAGATTAGTTGCAAAGAAGCTGCCGATATATTTGATGTTTGCATGGTGATGGAAGGCTATGCGGCCAGGCTTTTGGCCGAAAATATCAACTTAGATGTATTATCTAAATTAAAAAAGCTTTTACATGATATGCGGGAAAGTATTGATAATAATAATACTGATTTAGAAATGGTTCTACATCAGGACTTTCATTTTGCTATTTACGGTGCCTGCAAGAACAAGCGGGTAGAGGGTATATTGCGTTTATATAATGATTATATTCAATTATTCCGCTCCTATACGATGAAAGAGGATGAACGTTTATTACATTCTTGGGAAGAGCATGAGCAGTTATTAAGAGCAATAGAAATGCAAGATGGTGACTTGGCAGAAGCACGTGCTCGCAAACATTTAAGTGTATCAAAGGAAGCATTTTTAATACAATGGCAACAAATGCTAGACGGCAAGTAAAAAGTTTTAATCAATTTTTTACAAAAAATTGTGGGGT
>CAYJBP010000018.1:0-29794 GCA_964368605.1 uncultured Peptococcaceae bacterium
GAAATGTTTATCAGTAGTGAAGATGATGATTAATAAAGCTGTTTGAGGAGGTTTTTATGCCAGATTATAAAGCAATGTATTATCATTTAGCAGGTAGAATGGCAACTTCGATAGAGGTGTTGGAAACAACAGCCGAAATTTTGCAAGCGGCTACCACTTCTTTGCAGGCAACCAGTAGCTCTTTGCTTGATTTAACATCAAAACTAAAACTAGCCCAACAAACCACCGAGGAAATGTTTATCGGTAGTGAAGATGATGATTGCTAAATCCTGAATTATATACAAAACAGGCATGGCTAGCCATGCCTGTTTTGTATGTAAAAAATCTAAACATTAAATTAAAGCTTTTCTAAAAAATTATTGTTCCAAAAACTACACTTTATGCTAAACCTAATAATTGATCAAGCTGGTCATCGGTTAATTGCCAATGATAGAATAATTGATAAAAATCGATAGCTTCTTGGCGAATATCAATTTCGTATAAATCGGGATAAAGTAATTCGCTTAGCCAATAAACCCCGATTAGACGATTAGGTGCCGAAGGGCGATCGAACCAGCTAAATGGGTATTTGGGTATAGGATAAACCTGCTGCTTGCTAATGGCTGCCACCTGCTGATAATTGGGGTTGGCCAAAAATTCTTCAGTGGCATTTAATGCCGAAAAGCCTTCGCTTGGCTCGCCATTTAAGATGATAAAATCGGGGTTCCAGCCGATAATTTGCTCGCTGCTAATATCCATGCGTGTTGTAAAATCGCCTTCAATTTGGGCAACATTAGCAGCCTGAACCAATTCCAATAGTTCGGCATGAGGCGAACCGGCCGGCGCTGTTTCTAAATTTTCACGACCATTGCCGTAATAAATAGTAGCCCGATCTTGCTCGGCAATATCAATTTGCTGAATAAAATCTTCTACATTTTGAGCATAGTTGGCCAAGGCATTAGCACGTTCGGTTAAGCCAAAAGCTTCACCGGCCAATTGATAGGCGGCAGCAGTTTGATTAAAAGTGCTATCAAACATTAAGCAGGGGATACCTGTTTGCTCTTCAATGGCTTCTACCTGCTCGATAGCTGCTTGATCGGTATAGCCATAACTAATCAATATATCAGGGGCTGCCAAAATTAAAGCCTCGGCATTTAAAGAGTTGCTTTGGCCAAATACCGGTAAATCCAAATACTCCGGCAAAATGAATTCGGCTTCTTGCTCGGAAAAGTCATAATTATAACCGGTCAAAAGCTGCGGGTTTAAAGTGTATAAAAAAATAGTTCCGCCACTGCTTAAAGAAAATGACTTGTTAATCTCTAAAGGAATAGCAACTTCACGGCCGGCCATATCGGTAATCAAACGGGTATCTTGAGGTGTAGTAGTTTCCTCATTTTGGCAGGCGCTAAGGCCTAAAACAAAGCAAAAAACAAAAATAATACTCAGTGCTTTTTTAATTTTCATAATTCATCTCCTAAAATTTATTAGCGATTTACATTCTAATACAACTCGTCTAAAAAGTCAATAAATTTTTTTTGATTAAAATAATATTCCTTTAAAAAAGCAGACAAAAGGGGTTAGGAGCAAATATTAAAAGTTTTTTTGCTTCTTTTTTCTCAAAAAAAGAAGGGTGTTAAACAAAGATATCTTGACAAAACGATAAAAATAATCTAAACTAATAATAAAAAATAGATACGGAATTGTATATGAATAATACTCGCCTCAAAGATAGTAATCCTAAAAATCTTTATATAGTAGCAATTTTGATTACTTTAAGCTTAATCCTGCCGATTATCTCGCTGGGTATGGGTTTTGTTGGTATAAATTTAAGCGATATCTGGGCATATTTTAGCCAAAATGGCGCCGACTCCGACCCAAATCTGCCAATTGTACTTTTTAATATTCGCTTGCCCCGCATCTTAGCCGCCTGGTTAATCGGTTTTGGCCTGGCTTTGGCCGGTTCTGCCTATCAAGCTGCCTTCCGCAATCCCCTTGTTTCGGACAATATTATTGGCGTTTCGCATGGCGCATCTTTAGGCGCAGCCTTGGCCATGATTTTGGGGCTTAATTCCTGGCTAGTCCAAATTATGGCTTTTGCTTTTGGGATTATGGTGGTGGGCATAGCCTATTTTATCGGTAATCGCGCCCGCTTTGGTCGGGAAATTAGCCTAATATTGGCCGGTTCTATGCTTTCTGCCCTGGCAGCGGCCTTAATTAACATGATAAAATATATAGCCGACCCCAATGATACTTTGCCGGCTATAACCTATTGGATGATGGGTAGCCTGGCCAAAGTGGATATGGCTGCTTTGTTGTTTAGTGCCGTGCCGATTTTGATAGGAGCTGTAGTAATATTTATTCTGCGCTGGGATTTAAATATTTTAACTTTAGGCGATGAGCAGGCAGCCTCTATTGGTATTAACCCTGCTAAAAGCCGCTTTTTGGCCGTTATGGCCGCCACAGTAATTTGCTCGGCTGCCGTTTGCTTAGCCGGCCAAATTGGCTGGGTGGGCTTGATGATACCCCATTTGGCCAGGGTAATTATTGGTGCCGACCATCGTAAAATGTTGCCGGTTGCGGCTTTAATGGGGGCTTGCTTCCTTTTAATTATGGATAATTTGGCTCGCTCTTTTACGGTAATGGAAATCCCAATCGGTGCTTTAACGGCCATTTTTGGGGCGCCGTTTTTTGTAATTCTTTTAACAAGGCGGAATTAATATGGACTTAAATTTACAGGTAAAAAACTTATCAGGCGGATATTTAGGTAAGGATATTGTTCAAGATATCAGTTTTGAAATTCAAGCAGGGGATATTTTATGTTTGCTAGGGCCAAATGGTTGCGGCAAATCGACATTACTTAAGTTAATTTTGGCTATTTTACCATTAAGTGCAGGGCAAGTGCTATGCCGTGCCGAAAATATTAAACAGATGAATCGCAAAAAAATGGCTCGTATTTTTTCTTATATACCTCAAAATGATAATAATAGTTTTAATTATACAGTTTTAGAAATGGTGTTGATGGCAAGAAGCGGCCAGCTAAACAGCCTAAGTGGTTTAAAACAAAAGGATTATGATTTGGCTAATCAGGCTTTAGCGCAGCTAAAAATCGAACATTTAGCCAATGATGATTATAATCGGCTTTCCGGTGGGCAAAGGCAATTGGTGTTAATTGCCAGGGCGCTTTGCCAGCAAACCTGCATTTTGATAATGGATGAACCCACCGCCAACCTGGATTTTGCCAATCAAAGATTAATTAATGAGGCCATTATGTTACTGGCCAAAAAAGGTAAAATGGTTATTATTAGCAGCCATAGCCCCGAGCAGCCTTTTTTGCTAAATGGCAAAGTTTTATTGCTTAATCAGGGGCAAATGCTGGGCTTTGGCAGCCCGGATCAGGTATTGACCAATCAAGCCCTATCACAAGTTTTTGATTTGGCGATGGAGGTTATGACGGTTACTGATAGTAAAGAACAAGAACATAAAATTTGCCTAAGTATTTAAGGAGTAAATATGTGGACTTTATACGACACTTTAATTGAGCAAATCGACCCTAATATTAGGATTAAGGATGCGGCTAAAGGCGGCTGGCGAGCAATGGTTAGTACCGAAAATAGCATTGGGCTTTGCTCTTTGCTGTTAAACAACTATCAGCCGGATACTAATGTTGAATCTTTGGCTAAATATCATGGCCTATATTTAAAAGACGTAGCTAAACTGGTAAAAAGCTGGGATAATATAGAGGCGGCTATTGGTATGGCGGCCATTAATGCCTATTTTAATCAACCCGAAAAATTAAAAGCCCAAGGGGCTCAACTGTTTTTGGGCAAAGAAGATGGCGGCGATATTTTTAAAAATCTTTATAATGAATGCATGTCTAAAAAAGTAGCTACTATCGGACACTTTAATTCGGTGCGTGATTTATATGAAGATATTTGCGACTTAACTATTATCGAGCAAGATCCACGCCCCGGGGATTTACCGGCTATTGCCGCCGAATATGTTTTGGCTGATATGGATTATGTGTTTATCACCGGCATGACTATCACCAATAAAACCTTGCCTCGGCTTTTGCAGTTGTCCGCAAAAGCCAAAGTTGTTTTAACAGGACCAAGTGTACCATTAACACCTCTTTTAGCCGATTTTGGTGTTGATATAATCTCCGGCTTTGCCATCTATGATATTTTGGGGGCAGCTAATGCTATTTTAGATAATCAAGGTGAGCAAATCTATAATACCGGTTATAAAGTTTTATTATAAAATCTAATTATTGTCTATTTTGTGCAAATATTCGGTTTTGACCAATATTGCCGAAAATAGCAGTTAAAATACATAAAACTATCGATGTTTGATTGACTTTTTAGGCGAATTATGGTACATTTAAAAGAAAGAACCATTTAAAGGAGGTTTACTATGAAAACTAGCTGGAAGGATATTTTGCGCTATAGGTTTGATAATATGATGGCCAAGGGCGCAGTTGCTTTAGTTGGGATTTTATTTTTGGCAACAGCCATAGTAATTGTAATAACCGGCATAATCTCTTTTGCCCTAGGTGCAGGCACGGCTGCCGGTAGCGTGGGGGAAAATATTTGGCTTAGCATTATGCATGTAATCGACCCCGGCACAATCACTGCTGCGGCCACAGATGATATTTCGTTTATTGTCTTGATGTCTATTGTTACGTTATGTGGTATTTTTATTACAAGCATCTTAATCGGTATTATCACCACCGGATTTGAGGAAAAGCTAAGCGCTTTAAAAAAGGGTAATTCGCGGGTTATCGAGGATGATCACACCTTAATTCTGGGCTTTAATGATAGTATCTTTACCATTATCAGCGAGCTGGTCGAGGCCAATGCAAATCGTAAAGATGCTTGTATTGTGATTTTGGACGAGCTGGATATGGAATCGATGGAAGAGGCTTTATCCAAGCAGGATATTGATTTTCAAAATACGCGGATTATTTGCCGTAGCGGTTCGGTATCCGATATTTATATGTTGCAGCGTTGTTCTATTGAATCTTGTCGTTCGGTTATCATCAATGTTGCCGATGATTTTTTGATTACCAAAACAATTTTAGCTATCAATAATTACTTTTTAAACAGTGACCAAGAAATTAAGGCCCATGTTGTGGCCACGGTAAGCGATGCTGCCAATTATGAAGTTATTAATATTGCCGGCGGCAAAAATGTGGAATTGGTGCTGGTAGAGGATACTATCTCGCGTATTATTGCCCAAACTTGCCGTCAGCCCGGGCTTTCGAATGTGCTAATCGATTTATTTGATTATAGCGGTGATGAGTTTTATTTTGAGAATTTCCCGGAATTGGCCGGCCATAAGTTTGCCGATGTTTTACATTATTTTGAAAAGGCCATTGTTTTTGGTTATAAGCGTGGCGATGATATTTGCCTTAACCCGGCTAAAGATACTATACTTAATGCCGATGATATGATGATTTTATTGGTAGAGGACGATGGTATGGCCAAGCCGCAAATCAAAAAGCCGGAATTGGGCAATTTGCAGCCTTTGTTAAATGATTGCGGATCGAAGAAAGAAACAGAAAATATTCTGATTTTGGGCATTAATAGCATGCTCGAGCGTATTTTATTAGAGCTGGATAATTATTTTGAGCCGGGCATTGAGATTTATATTGCCGAAGAGCAGATCCCGGAAGATTATTTTAGTTTTAGTGATCAATTGCAGAATATTAAATTGGATATTATCGAATGTGATATTAATTTGCGGGCCAATTTGGATAATTTATTGGCCAAAGATATTCGCCATGTATTGGTTTTAAGCAGCGATGGATATGATACTGAAACATCCGATTCGATGACATTGCTTAAATTGATTCATCTGCGTGATATTGCCCAAAAGCAACAAAAGGTTTTCAATATTACCAGCGAGATGAAGAATATTGTCAATCAAAAATTAGCCCAAATCGCCAGGGTAAACGACCTGGTTGTCGGCAGCAATATTATCAACTTGATTTTAACCCAAATTTCGGAAAATCGTGATTTGGCCAGTGTATTCAGAGAAATTTTGCAGGCCGATGGCTCGGAAATTTATTTAAGAAGAGCCGAGAATTATGTAAAGCTGGGGCAGGAAATTGATTTTTATCAAGTTACGGAAATTGTTAAAGATCGTAATGAGATTGCTGTTGGCTATAAAAAACAGGCTGAGGATAGTTTTGAGATTATCACAAATCCGATCAAATCCGATAAAATTATCTTTGAAGATGGCGATTGCATTGTAGTTTTTGCCGAAGATTAAGCATTAATCATGCTGATTAAAGTATAATCGATTAGCCGCCTACCCCTGTTTAGGGGTGGCGGCTAGCTAGCGCTTTTATAAATCCATATTGTTTAGGTTAAAATAATAAGAACTTTGCTTTTTGTAAAAATTAAAAGTAAAAATTTTTAGAATATAGAGGGGTGTCGCAAAGACGATACCCTTTGGTTTTTTACCTTTAAGATAGCAGTGGGTAATTTTAGGGGAGAGTATTAATGGAGTTTAGCTTGGTTTTAAATGGAATTTTTAGTCTCTTTGCCTTGATGCTGGTTGGCTTAGTGGCTTGTAAAATTAATTGGCTGCCTTTAGAATCGGCCAATTTTCTTTCTAAGATTTTAATTAATATTGCCACGCCCAGCTTTATTATTGCCTCGATGAATGAGCAAACTTATGATCCCAATATCCTGGCCTCCTTGGCGCAGGTTTTATTGATTTATTTGGCCTTGCTGCTTTTTTCGCGTTTGGTTTCGGGTATTTACTTAAAAAAAGTGCAGATTGATAGTGAAGATAGAGGAATTTATCATAATTTTTTAATTTTCACCAATAATGGCTTTATGGGCTTGCCTTTGGCCTATGCTTTTTTTGGGGCCGAGGGGCTTTTTTATGCGGTTTGGATAAATATTGTGATGAATTTTTTCCTATACACAATTGGCACTTATTATGGCTCTAAATTAGATGATGGGGCCTCTATATTAGGGCCTAATCTTAAAAATCAGCTTAAAAAGATTTTAAATATGCCCTTTTTTGCGGCTTGTATCGGCTGCGTATTATATTTTGGGCAATTGGATTTAAGCCAGGTTCTGGCCGACTCTTTTAATCACTTAGGCGGGATGATGACTCCTTTAGCCATGCTTATTTTTGGCATGCAGTTAGCGCAAAGCAATCCGCTAAAATTGTTTACAGATCGTAAATTATTGTTGATGTCGCTACTGCGTTTGGTTTTGATCCCCGGCATTGCCTTTGGCGTTTTATGGATATTGCAGGTGCCGCCTCTTCTTACTTGTATCATCACCTTAATTGCCTGCTTGCCTTGCGCTACTATGCCGGTAACTTTGGCGCAATTAGCCGGCGGTAATGCTAAATTAGCGGCAGAAGGGGTATTGGTTTCGGTGATTTTTTCGATAATTACCTTGCCCATATTCGGTTATTTGTTTAGCTTGCTTTTAACCACGAGCCCATAATTTAAAGCCGGCAAACCGGGATAAAAATGGCTGCGGATTATGGTTTGTTGTTAAGGGCTGATATAAGTTGATTTAGATAATGCAAGGCCAAGCGCCGGGCATTAAAATGATTTTTTAAAGCAGTTAAAATATATGCTAAAGGCAGGATTGATTAAAATGTTAATTAAGAAAAATAATCGAGGATTTACCCTGGTAGAATTAATAATAGTTGTGGCAATTATTGCTGTTTTAGCTACCTTATTAGTTCCGCAATATTTGCAATATGTTGAAGAAACCCGCGAAACTACCGATTTGCAAACAGCATCTACCATTATGAATGCTACCCGTTTAACCATTTTGGATTATGCTATTTCCTCAACAGATACTCATGATATGTATGTAGTTCATTGGCGTACTGATTTTAAAAATATCACGCCCAATCTGCCCAATTTTGTGGTATTGGGTAAAACAGATAGCGGCAGTTTTGTAGAAACAGCAGGGGCTAAAGCCTTTAGGGATGATATAGCTGCTACTTTGGGTTGGCTAGGCGATGACGGCGTTTTAGATCGCGAAAATGCGGTGTCTTATGGTTTGTCGCAAATTAGCCTAAGTAATCGTTTTGCTTTTTATATTGATGCCACCACCGGCCATATCGAAATTAGTGAGCATTTTAGCGGTAAATGGTTGGATAATATCATTCGAGATGGTCAGTATAGCACAGTTAAAGATTCTGGTGGTGTTTATCCTTCGTCTTAATTGAGATTGATGTTTATCGCTGAAATTTGTTTTGCCTACCATTAGTAAATAATAAATCCGTAGATTGCTAAATAAAATACAAGAGGCTGCCGCAATAAGAAAAATAATTGCGGCAGCCTCTTTGCTTTAAACAAACTTTTAGAATTTAAAGAGTTTATTGCAGTTGAGATAAGCCTTTTTTTAAGCTTATCCGGTTTTGGAAAAACAGAGTAAAAGCTTTTACTTAGCGCAGCCGCAATTAATATTTCCGGCCACAATCTCTGCCCAGTCGCCCAGTACATCATGGGTCCAGCAATCATCGGCTCCTGCTGCTTCGCGCATGGTTAAAGCCAAGATATAGCTTAACTCTTCCACTGTAGCCCCGGCCTCTAAAGCACCTTTAAAATGCTTTAATACACAAGGCTTCGAGCGCCCTTTTATCGATAAGGCAAAACAAATGAATTGATAGGTCTTTTCATCAATTAATCGCTTCTCATTATAAAGTACATCCATCTCGTCTAATCGCTCTGCAAACTCCGGAAAAAATTCTGCTAACATTCTCATAAATCTACCTCCTAAAATTTGATAAAATATATCAGTACAAATATTTTTGATATGTTCTTAGTATAATAAACATATTAAGATTTGTCAATATGTTTTTTTAAGATTTTTTTATTAAGCTCGAAAAATAATAGTATTTGTCGCAATTATTAATATTAATTAGCAGGTATAATAGGCTATTGACAAGAATATTATAGTAAATGTAGTTGTAGAAAAATAAGGGGGGGTTGGTTAATGGCCAAAGAAAATTTGGTTTTAATTGGTTTTATGGGTAGCGGCAAAACTGTTATCGGCCGTCAAGTTGCCAGATTATTGAAGTATGATTTTGCCGATACCGACGAGGAAATTCAAAGTGTTACCGGCATGACTTTAGCCGAATTATATCGTAAACATGGCCCCATTCGTTTTCATTCCGAAGAGGAATTAGTTGTTCGCAAATTGGCTGGTCGCCATAAGTTGGTTATTGCTTCCGGGGGCAGCCTTATGCCTCAAAAAGAGCCTTTGGCCATGCTGGCCGAAAACAGTTTAATGGTGCTTTTAAAGGCCGATCCTGATATTATTATCGAAAGGATTAGCCGTAAAGTTAGTAGGGGTAAGCGCCCGCTTTTGCAGGGCAAGCCCGAGCCGGCCTATATTAAGGAATTATTGGCCGAACGCGAACAGCAATACCTGGATTTGGCCGATACTTGCATCAATACATCAACCATTAGTGTAGAAGAGGCAGCAGGGGAAATTGTTAAGTTCTACAAGCAACATGTGCTAACATAAAGATATTATATATTTAAAAGGGGGGCTGTTGCAAATAGTTACATTTGCTACAGCCTCCCTTTTGGTTTTCTCAATATAGCTTTGCTTTCTTAAGCCAAAGCTTTGCTTTCTTAAGTCAAAACTTTGCTTTCTTAAGCTAAAGCTTAAGTCAATGGTTTGCCTTGCGTAGAGCACTTCATTTTTATTTGCGCAGCAAATAAAAATAGCAGCTTTCTTTCAATTTTATCAATTCGATTATTCGTTTTTGCAGCCGCTTTATGATTCTATCTCGCCGGCATTTCCTTTTGTTTAATAATTGAAAGAAAAGATTAAGGTCAAGAGATTAAAACCTTTTACCTTTTTGTAAAAAGGTAAAGCCAAAAACTTTTAAAGTTTTAGTCAAAAAATTGCAGGGGTTCGAATTATAGGCTCGTGCTTAACGCAGCAAAACATGATTATTATCGGCAAGCTTAAAGTGCGAGGTTATATCCTTCATTGTATGGGCTTGGCCAAATAATTCTTCGCTTACCGCTGCGGTTTGCTGGGCTGCCGCAGTATTGCTGCTAACAACCGATGAAATCTGGCTCATGCCCCGGGTTATATGCTGGGCAGCCGTGGTTTGGTCATTTGTAGAGGCCGCAATGCCTTCCACCAAAATACTTAAATCATTAGCGCCTTCCGACATCATCATTATCGATTGCGAAGTGCTTTGTACTACCTGATTGCCAACTGCAACTGCATCAAGAGTTTCGGCAATTAAATCGGCGGTACTTCTAGCCGATAAAGCCGATTTTTCGGCCAAGGTGCGTACCTCTTCGGCTACAACGGCAAATCCTTTGCCGGCCGAACCGGCACGAGCAGCCTCTACTGCGGCATTAAGTGCCAAGATATTAGTTTGAAAGGCGATATCGTCAATGGCCTTAATTATCTTGCCAATTTCCTGCGATTTATTATTGATTTGCTCCATGGATGCCATCATTTCCTGCATTTGCTGATTGCCGGTAGTTATGGCTTCACGTGCCTTGGCATTGGCTGCTTTGGCTTTTTGAGCATCGGCGGCAGTTTGATTAATTTTGGCCGTAATTTCCTCCACGGAGGAGGTTAAAGCATTAATAGATATCGATTGCTCGGTTGCGCCGCTGGATAATGATTGGGCATTATCGGATAATTGCTCGCTAACTATGCGTACTTGATTAGAAGACTCTTGCAATGATTGCAGGCGACTGGGCAAATCTGTGGTTATTTGATGATAAGCCTGAGCCAGGGGCTGATAATCGCCGATAAATAAATGATTGGCCTGATTGCTATATGTAAAATTGCCTTGCGACATCTGGGTTAGGCCATTGCTTAGCTCTTGAATAATTGTGGCCAAATTGCCGCACATTTCCTTGGTGGATGCAGCCAAAATGCCAATTTCCGAACTGTCGCTGGCTATGTCCAGCCGATAATTTAAATTGCCTTTGGCCATTTCCTGCATGGCTTGCGAGCATTTTGTTATCGGCTTAATAACTCTTTTAGTAATGATAATTTCGCTGGTGATTTGGGTAAGTAAAATCAAAATAATTAAGATAACCAGTATCACAAAAATATTATTATTTTGCTCATAAACTGCAATAACGGTTTGTTCGGTACGGGCATCAAGCATAGTCATTAGCTCTTTTTGTAAGGCCTGGATTTCTAAAAGAGTATCACCATATTCAGAGCCAAAAACACTTTCGATAGCCGCAGATTGATTGCCGCTTGCTACCAAATCCATGGCAGCGCTTTCCAGTGGGATAAGATTATTGGATAAGCTTTGCATTTGCTCGATAGTGGCTTGCTCATCGGTGCTGATACCGATTTCGACCATATTGCTTACGGCAATATCACGATTTTTTAAGGTATTAACTTCATGCCAATAATTATCGAAATGAACCTGATTGCCGGTTGCGGCATAAGACCTAACTTCGGAAGTTAAATAAGCCGAACCATCCATAAAGCGGTTTAAGTTGATGATTAGGTCGGCACGGTTTTTGCTGGTAAGCTGCCCGTCTGCGCTGGAAAACATGGATAAGATTTGGCTACCGGCCAGGAGGATTAAAAGGATTAGGGTTGATATTATGCGTAGTTTTTGCATGGTTGAAGCCTTGATTGCCTTTTTCATAGATATTCCTCTCTTTAAAAAATAATTTTAATGCCTGGGTAATATATGCCCGGGCAAGTTGCATTTTAAATAGTTAATAATTTATATAGTTAATAATTTATATAGTTAATAATTTATATAGTTAATAATTTGTATGTCTAATTGATTATATCTTTATATGTAACGATTATAGCATGGTTAGTTTTAACTTGTCAATCATTCTGTCTGAATATTAAACAAATAGAGAGAATATTGTATCATTATGCAAACATTATCGTTTAACAGGCCTAAAAATATAGGTTTTAACTCGCATATTGTTTGACAAACTTACTTGAAAATGCTATAATTTAATTGGGCAATTGCGCTTTATTTTGGCAAACCCTTAACTAAAGTTCTTTAATATAAGTGCAATTTTTATTAACAGTAAAAGCCGCTTTGCAAATATTTGCTAAAGGATGGGTGATTTATGGATAGTTCTAATAAATTTAGATTGGGTGATATGCTGGTAATGAGGGGCGTTATTACCTCGGATCAGCTTAGTAAGGCCCTAAAACTGCAAAAGCAATACCATCGCCAATTAGGCGAATGCTTAATTGAATTAGGCGTAGTTACCGATGATGATATTGCCACTATGCTGGAATTGCAATTAGGCATCCCCCGTGTAGATTTGCAGGGCATTAAAATCGATCCTGATATTATTGGTTTGGTTAGCGGCTTTGTTTTACGCAAACATACGGTTTTGCCTTTGGGCTATAGCGATCGTCATTCTAATATTTTGCTGGTAGCGATGGCCGACCCATTAGATATGGTAGCCCAAGACGATCTTTCGATTATTACCAATTGCGCCGTAGAGCCTCGTATTGCCACCATTGGCGAGATTAATGCCGTTTTGGATAGATATTTTGGTACCGGCGAAGCGATGTCGGCGGCCGAACAATATGCCCGCGAAAGGGAGCAAACTCAAACTGTAGAGGAAACCGATCCCACCCAGGTAAGCGATAGTGATAATGCCCCAATTGTCCAATTAGTACGCTCGATTATCGAGCAGGCTGTGCGGCAAAGAGCCAGCGATATTCATATGGATCCTTTAGAAAAACAGTTGCGAATTCGTTATCGTATCGACGGCGTTTTAACCGAAAAAATGCTTTATGATTTAAGCTTATTGCCGGCTATTGTATCCAGGGTAAAAATCATGGGCGGCATGGATATTTCCGAAAAACGTAAGCCGCAAGACGGCCGTCTTTCGGTTACGGTAGACCGAGGCGATTATGATATTCGTGTTTCGGTTTTACCAACCTCCTATGGCGAAAAGATTGTTATGCGTTTAGCTTCGTCTATGGCCTTAACCAGGCCTAAGTCCGATTTGGGCTTGCAAGAATATGATTTGCAAAAATTCGATCATATCCTGCGTAATCCCAATGGCATGATTTTGGTAACAGGGCCAACCGGTAGCGGTAAGTCCACCACATTATATACGGTTTTGTCGGAATTAAATAATGAACATGTTAATATTATTACAGTAGAAGATCCGGTAGAGGCCAATATTGGCGGGGTAAATCAGGTACAGGTAAATACCAAAGCCAATTTAACCTTTGCCAGCGCCCTACGCTCGATTTTACGTCAAGATCCGGACATTATCATGATTGGTGAGATTCGCGATTTTGAAACGGCAACCATTGCCTTACAGGCTTCGATTACAGGCCATTTAGTGGTAAGCACCTTGCATACCAATAGCGCATCTTCTACCATTACCCGTCTTTTGGATATGGGTTTGGAATCTTATCTGTTGGCCGATTCTTTGGTGGGGGTTATTGCTCAAAGGTTGGTGCGAAGGCTTTGCAATCATTGCCGCAAACCCTATTATGCCACAGCCGAGGAAAAACGCCTGCTAAATTATCCGCAGGAGCAAGAATTGGTGCTTTATAAGGCCGTAGGCTGCGCCCGTTGCAGCGAAACCGGCTTCCATGGCCGTATCGGTGTTTATGAAATTATGGAAATTAGCCCCGAGTTAAAACGGATAATTTCGGCTAGGGGCACCGTTGAGGAAATTAAAAAAATGGCCTTAACCCAGGGCATGCATACTTTGATGATGAGTGCCGCCGGCTTTGTTTATACAGGCACCACCACAGTTGAGGAAATGATGAAGGTTTCTTTAGATATTTAATTATAGCAGCCTGTATGGGTTGTGATGGCGTTGAATTGCCGGGCTATGTTTTGCCCAGGATACCAGGCTTTTAAGAGGTAAAATTATGACAACTTTTTTAGAATTAATCGAATTGGCGGTAAATAGAAAAGCCTCCGATTTGCATTTAAGTGCCGGCCGACCTGCTACCGGCAGGGTTGATGGTAATTTGGTTTTTTTGAATGAACACCCTCTGCTTCCTGCCGATATTGCCCAGGTTGCCGAATCGATTATTAATGAACAGCAAATCAAAGTTTTAAAAGAAAAAGGCGAGGTTGATTTTGCCTATTCGGTGCAATCTTTAGGCCGTTTTAGGATTAATGTTTTTAGGCAACGTGGTTCGTATGCCCTGGTAGCCAGGGTGCTTAATCTGCATATTCCCAGCCCGGAGCAAATTAATTTGCCGGCCGAGGTAGTAGGCATGTGCGATAAGGTTCGTGGCCTGGTTTTGGTAACAGGGGCAACAGGTAGTGGTAAATCTACCACCTTGGCCAGTATGATTAATGTTATTAATCAACGTTATAATCGCCATATTCTTACCTTAGAAGATCCGATTGAGTATTTGCATCGCCATAATAAGGCGGTGGTAAATCAAAGGGAAGTAGGCGACGATACCCAAAGCTTCCCCAATGCCTTAAGGGCCGCTTTAAGGCAAGATCCCGATGTTATTTTAGTTGGCGAAATGCGCGATCTGGAAACAATCTCGATTGCCGTAACCGCGGCCGAAACCGGCCACTTAGTCTTTTCCACCCTGCATACGGTGGGGGCTGCCAATACTATCGACAGGATTATCGATGTTTTTCCGCCTTATCAGCAGCAACAAATTCGTACCCAGTTAGCCGATGTTTTGGAATGTGTGGTATCGCAACAGCTAATACCAACTGCCGGGCGTCGGGGTAGGGTAGCCGCCTTTGAGGTAATGTTGGCCAATAGTGCTATCCGCAATAATATACGCGAGGGCAAAACCTTTCAAATTCCCTCGATTATGCTTACCAATGCTAAAATCGGCATGCGTACCATGGATGATGCCATCTTAGAATTATATCAAAATGGCGAAATCGACATGGAAAATGCCTTAGCCTTTGCTCAAGATCGTAATGCTTTAAGCAAAAGATTGATTTAAACTGCTATTTTTTAAGATGACCCTGTCTTTTAAAATATTTGCCAGAAACTGTATTTGATTTTTCCTGATAAAGGGGGGATGCCGATGGCTTTGTTTTCTTATATTGCTTTAGACAAAAAAGGTAAGGAAATCAAAGGGACCATGGAGGCCGATACCACGCAGGTGGTAATTAATAATTTGCGCAATGAAGGCCATACGCCGATTAGCGTTAATACAACCTCGGCCCTCAATAAGGAAATCAATATCGAAATTTTTAAACGCAAGCCTACGGCCCGTAATTTGGCAGTATTTTGCCGTCAGTTTGTAAGTATTATTTCGGCAGGTGTACCGGTAACAAGTGCCTTTGAAATGCTCTATGAGCAAACCGAAAATAAAATTTTAGCCAATGCTATTGACGAATGTAGGCTATCTATTCAGGCCGGTACTTCTTTATCCGAGGCAATGGCGCAGCATCGTAAAATTTTTGGCGACTTATTTATTACGATGGTGGCCGCAGGCGAGGAATCCGGCAGCTTAGACACCGCTTTTGCCCGTATGGCTCAACAGTTCGAAAAAGAAGAAAAGCTCAAAAATATGGTTCGTAAGGCAACAATTTACCCTATTATCGTAGCAATTGTGGCGGTAATTGTAGTTTTGGTTTTACTTACTTATGTGGTTCCGCAATTCGAGGTGATGTTAAGCCAAATGGATATGGAATTGCCATTGCTTACCAGAATAGTTATGGCAGCCAGCGAATTTGTGCAGAACAGTTGGCCGGTTTTAGCCGCAATAGTGGTGCTGATGACGGTATCAACCAGATATTATAGCCGCACCCCGGGCGGCAAACGTTTCTTTGGCAAGCTGGAATTAAAGCTGCCATTGCTTGGGGTTTTGGCCGTTAAATCGGCCTCGGCCAGAATGAGCAGGACTATGTCTACGCTTTTGGCCGCCGGTATTCATATCACCGAGGCTTTGGATATTGTATCCAAAACCATGTCGAATGTTTATTTTAGGGAAACTTTGCAAGTAGTTAAAGACGAGGTTTCCTTAGGCTCGCCGATGTCGGAGCCTTTAAGCCGCAGCGATCTTTTTCCGCCGATGGTGCGCCATATGGCCAAAATCGGTGAGGAGGTGGGCGATATCGAGGGCATGCTCGATAAAGTGGCCGATTATTATGATGAAGAGGTCGAGGCGGCCACCAATGCCTTAACCGCCGCTTTAGAACCGATGATTATCATAGTTTTGGCCTTAGTTGTAGGGGTAGTGGTAATGGCAATTATGTTGCCCTTATCTAATATGTATACAGGTTTAGGTAATCTTTAGCAAATTGTAAAATGTAAAAAAAGGAAGGAATTCAAAATGAAAAAATTATCCGCTAGCTTCAAACTTAACCAAAATAATAAAGGTTTTACCTTGGTAGAATTAATTATTGTGGTAGCTATTATTGCAATTTTAGCAACTCTTTTAGTTCCCCAGTACTTACAATATGTAGAAAATAGCCGTATTGTTACCGATGTTGCCGCCGCCGATACAATAGAGCGTGCCCTTAATGTTTTAATTGCCGATGGCACAATTGCTGATGCAGGTAGTGTAACTTGGGATACTGAATCCGGCGAAATTACTGTAGCTACTTTTGATAATGCCGATGCTATTGCTGCTGATTTAGCTGCTATTTTAGATACTACTGCTACAGATGAGGTAATTGCTTTTACCATAGCTGCCTCTAATATTGCCAAAACCGGTGTTGGCGATACCGATCCGGTTTCTTCAGTTGAATGGGATATCGTTTATAGTGATGATGGCATCCCCAGCGTAAATGTTGATACTGCTAAAAATAATTATAATAACTGGCTAAGCAACTAATGTTGGCTATTGAGCTAATCTTTTATATTGCCGTATTTATTTTTGGTAGTATGATTGGCAGTTTTTTAAATGTAGTAATCCGGCGTTTACCTTTAGGCGAGGGCATAGCTTGGGGGCGATCTTATTGCCCCCATTGCCACCATACTTTGGCGGCTTGGCAGTTAATCCCCCTAATTAGCTATCTTATCCTTAAAGGTAAATGCCATTATTGCCAAAGCTCTATTGGCCGGAACTACCCCGGGCTAGAGTTTGTTAATGGCCTGTTATACCTTGTAATAATTTGCTTTTTTGGTTTTAATTATTTTGCGATAATCGGTTGTTTTTTAGGCTCGGCACTACTGGCCTTGGCGATTATCGATGCTAAAACTGGCCTTATACCACCGGCCATCAATATTTTTATCGGCTTATTGGCATTGATTAATTTAGGATTTAATCTTGCTGCTTGGCCGCAGCATTTAGCCGGTTTTATCATTATTAGCGGCTTTTTATGCTTATTATTTTGGCTATCCAAAGGCCGTGTTATCGGCGGTGGCGATATTAAATTAATGGCGGCGGTTGGCCTGCTTTTGGGCTTAAAACTTAGCTTATTGGCCTTTTTTCTGGCTTGCGTTTTAGGAGCAATAATTCATATTATTAGAATGCGTTTTTTTGGTGCCGGCCGTAATTTGGCTTTTGGCCCATATTTGGCGGCGGCTATTCTTATTACCTATTTTGTAGGCGATGCCCTTATTGCCTGGTATCTTGATTTTATATTTTAATTTAAGTTTAGGGAGGTGGTTAGTTTGGCTACAAAATTTTTAAGCATCAGCATTGCCGATTATATGATTAAAGTAGCAGTTGTGAGCAGAAAGGGCAAGCATTCGCATTTGCTTTCAGCCTTTAGCTTTGCTACGCCGGAAAACTGTGTGGTAGACGGTCAGGTTATGGATGCCGAAAAATTAAGCGAGCGCTTACTTACCGAGTTAACCAAAAATGATTGTGCCAATATAAGGCCCACAATTATTGTTACGCCTTCCACCAAGGTGGTTAGCAGGGAAGTGTTCTTGCCGCCGGTAAAAGAGCGACGCTTAAAAGCGATGATTGCTACCAATGCCTCGGAGTATTTTCCGGTAGATTTAAACAATTACAAAGTAAGCTATATGATTTTGGAAAAGGTAAAAGGGGAGGAGCCCGGCTACCGAGTAATGGTTACGGCCGCCCCCAAAAGCCTATTACAATCATTTATTAATTTAGGGCAAGAAAGTGGCCTTTCGGTAGTTTATATCGATCAAGCTGCTAATAGTCAATATCAATTATTAAGGGAACTTGCTGTTCCGGGCATCACTATGTTTGCCAATATTAGCATTAAGCAAACTGTAATCTCGTTTATGCAGGGCAATATGTTATTATTTCAACGTTCTTTGCCCTTTGGTGGCTATGATTTATTAAGGGCCGCCATGGATATTTATCAATTTGAAGATAATCGTCTTTTAGACATTTTGGCCTCTTGCCTTAATAAAGAATGGTTAAATGCCGCCATCCCCGAAGCCGAAAGGCAAGATATATATGGCCGTTTGGTTAGCGGTATTATGCGCAGCGCCGACTTCTTTAAATCCAGCCGCAAGAATCAGCAGCTGGAAAAAGTGGTTATTTTAGGCGCTTGTGCCGGTTTAGGTGGCTTAAAAGAGCAAATCGCAGCAGGCATGAACCTAGAAGTAGAAATGCTTGATGATTTAACGCTAAATCAAAAAATGGCCAAGGATGGCCAAGAATTAAGCACCTATATCAGCTCGATTGGTGCAACTTTAAATCCTTTGGATTTAATACCCGAAGTTATTAAAGAAAAAAAATCTGCCGACAGCAAAAAAGCAGGCGGCAAAAGCCTGGCCCCAATTATTCTGATTCTATGTATTTTGGGTTCGGGCTCGATTACGGTTCTATCATATATGGATTTAAATTTATTAAAATTAAATTTAAATTATACAAATCAGCGCATCGAAAGTTTAAGCTATGCGGCCGATTTATTTAATCAGTATAATATTTATAGTAATCAGAGCAATAATTTGCAAGCGCTGGAGGATTTAAGCTCTGCGGCTAATAATGCATCTTTGCTGGCCTTTTTGGAAGAGCTAGAAGCCAAAATGCCCCAAAGCTTACTATTTTTATCGGCCTCTTGCGATGATGTGGGCGTTAGCATTAATGCCCAAACCACCTCGATGGAGGCAGTTGCTTTGGCTTTATCGCAGCTACGCACCTTCGAGAGTATTGGCGAAATTACTGTTAGCAGCATCTCCGAAGCTAGCGACGAATTTGGCTTTACTACGGTAAGCTTTTCGATGTCTTGCTATTATGCGCTTGATGAAGAGCAGCTAGATGGCGAGGCTATCGATGCAACAGGCGATATAACCACCGACGAAACCATAGTTGACGACGCCGCAAGCGGCAGTGAGGAGGGGGTATAATGGTTAGCAACCGTAAAAATGTCATCCTTATTTTGCTGGGCCTTGGTATCTTTTTAGGTGTGTATTTCTTTTTGCATATCCCTTTTCAAAATGAGGCAAATATGTTGCAGACCGAATTAAGAAATAAGCAAAGTGAGCTGGAAATTCTAGAAACTTATAGTACCAATTCGGTTTTTTACGAGCAGGAAATTGCTCTGGCCAAAGAATATATTAGCAGTCAATTGCCCTATTATCCTGCCGATATTTTAGAAGAGGATTATTTGGTATGGCTTTTAGCCCAAGAGGCGGCCACCGGCCTACAAATGGAAACTGTAACCCTGCAAGAAGATGAATTGCTAAATCAATTTGATTTAATGATTAACCTGGATACAGAGCCCACTTCTACCTCGGTAGAGGTATATAATGTATCTGCGCAAATTGTATCCATGATGACTTATGCCCAGCTAAAAGCTACTTTAGCTTATATTTATAATGATGCTCATCGTACCTATTTGGATAATCTTAGTTTAAATTATGATGCCAGTACGGCCACTTTAAGCACCACTATCAACCTGGCCAAGATAATCATGCAGTATCCGGAGAATGTTTATCAGCCTTTTGCAATGCCCAATTTGCCGATTGGCCAGCCCAATCTTTTTGGCACAGTTGAGCCGCCGCCGGCTGCACCGGCCGTTGAGGAAATTACGCCATAAAACCTCAAGGAGGAGGCTGATTTAGGTGTTAGTTAAAACTAAGCATCAAGATAATCGGGGTTTTACCCTAATCGAAATTTTAATTAGCATTGTTATTTTAGGCCTTATTACAGCGCCTTTGCTTTCGATGTTTGTTTCGTCTGCCCAAATTTCTACCCGTAGCATAGATATGGGCGAGGCCAATATGCTCGCCGAAACCATAATCGAAAGCTATGAGGCTGCCGATTTTACTTTTACGGATAGCAACGAGATTAAGCTGCCGCAAACAGCATTAGAGGGTGGCCGTTTTATGGTAAAAGCCGATGGCGAGGCCGCTTATGAAACCTATACCACAGATATGGGCGCTTTAACTGCTCCTTATTATATTGGTTATGATAATTTAAAGGCCGGCGATTCGGATTATCAGGCCATTGTTAAGCTGGATTATTTAGGCGAGGATAATCAGTATCAAGCAATTAATGATATTTTGATTTCTCAATTTACGCCGATGGACTTTGTTTTTGCTCAAAGCCGTAGCAAAAATGAGGATATGGATGCCGATGCCTTTAGTTCTTTTCAGGATGATTGTGCCGATCAAATTCTTGTTTATCCGGGCAGCCTTAGCGATTCTAATTTAGATCAAACCCAAAGGTTAATCGATTTTACGGTTTCGGCCACAACCGCCGGCAGCCCTTTGGTGGAAATCAGTTATACTTATAATTTTAGCTATTTTTATCCGGGCACAGAAGAAGAGGAGCCGCGTTATATCGACGAGCAATATACCTATGAATATAGCTTCGATGATTTTGGCGATCAAGTTCCGCGTGCCTATTATTTATTATTTTATCCTTGGTATATAGAGGATAATCGCAATTATAATGATACTATTAGTATAAAAATTGCCGATCAAGAATTATTGCCAACCAATATTATTTTAGTTAGACAAAATGATCAACAATTGCCCTCTTTTGTGGGCAATCAAACTATTGGGCGTTATCGTGCCGAGTTGCAATTTGCGCAGCCCGATCGCAGCCTAAGCCAGGAACAAATTAGGGCGATGATTAATACCAATATTGGCGATTCTTTAATTATTCCCGGTAATAATCCCGATCAAAGCAGCGATGATAGCCTGGTATCAACCAAGGCTTTTTTGCGTTTGGGTACGGGTGGTAGCTCGGTTATCGGTAGTGCTACGGAAATTGAGGATGATATTTTGATTAAGCAAGAGGCCGTTAATCGGCTTTATCAGATAACTGTGGAAATTTATGCGGCTGATGATGTCGATTTTAGCACAGAGCCGCTGCTTACCTATCAGGCCACAAATTTGCAATAGCCAAGGGGGGTGAAAGTATTGCTTAAAAAACTTAAAAAATTAGGACGATTTTGTCATAACCAAAACCAGGGTGCGGCAATAATTAGTGTTTTGGTGGCAATGGCTTTTATCTCGATATTGGGTGCTACCTTGCTTTATATGTCGTATACAGCGGTTTTAATGCGCTCTACCGAACAAAAAGGCCTGGCCAATTTTTATGATGCAGCTGCGGTGATGGATCAGGTTTTGGCCGGCTTTCAGCAGGTAAGCTCCGACTCTATTGCCATTGCCTATCAGCAGGTATTGGTAAATTATGCCCATACGCCTTCGCATCAGATGGCTTTTCATGATAATTTTGTGCAAGCACTTTTGGTCTGGCAAAATCAAAATGATTTACAGCTTGCCAAGGAAGTTTCCTCGACCTTAGACGAAAAACTATATAGCCTTAATTTGGCAGTAATTGCCGACTTTTTGGTAGAGGCCGGCATTGCTAAAGGCGATATCGCCTATAGCGGCTTAGCCAATGCCCCCGAAGATGCCAGCATTACCATTAGCGGTGGCGATACTATTATTGCTTATCCGGGCAATAAGGTTGTATTTAAGGATATAACCATTAATTATCACAATCCGCAAACAAATTATACTACCATGGTTAGCAGCGATATTAGCCTAAAGATGCCCGATTTTATTCCGGCGGCCGGTGGCATGTTTAATTTTTCGGATATACCTAATTTTTCGATAATTGCCGATAATATCTTGCAAACCCAGGGGCAATCAACCGCCTTAGGCGGCAATATATTTGCCGGCTCTATAAATTTAAGCGGCAGCGGTGCTTCTACCACCTATGCAAATGGCCAATTAATTTCGCCTGGGCCAATTGATATTGGTACTAATCATGATTTTATTGTACCCAGTACGGCCGAAATTTGGGCTCATGACTTAATCTTGGCTAATCAGGCCTTACTTAATTTAAATGGCAATGCTTATATTGCCAATGATTTAAGTCTAAGCGGTGATAATTCGCAGGCGCAATTAGGCGGGGAATACTATGGCTTTGGCTTAAGCGAAACCCTGGCTACCGAAAGTAGCTCGATTTTGGCTAATGGCCAAAATATTAGTTTAGATTTGCTTAATTCAAAAGTTTTGATGCTTGCCGGCCATAGCTTTGTGGTGCCGGGTTCTAGTGATGGCAATGTTTTAATGGGCGAATCGGTGGCCTCTAGGCCCAGCCAATTAGCCTATTTGGTGCCAAATGAATTGCTTTTGGTTGATGATGTGCCTATAGTTAGCAACCCCTTATTAGTGGCAGAAGGTAAAACGGTTGAGGTTATAACTGCCGACGAGCCCTTATGGTTAATTAATGGGGTGCCGAAATCGATTGACGATTATGGCCGCGTACAGCTTTTGCGCTATAATTTGCCGGGCAGCCAGGCGCAGGGTGATGTTTATTATTATTTCTTCGATTTTTATAATATGGCCAGTGCTAATGAGTATTTTAGGCATTATTTCAGCAATAATTTAAATACTATCAGCAATTATTTAAACGGCTATGGTTATAATATGACAGATATTGGCGGCACAGTTGCGGTATCCGGCCATTATTTATATAATAGTGGTGGTAGTTATGCCTTAAGCCCTGCTCCCGATTCTGTCGATGAGGATGATGCTTTAAGATTGGCCGATATGTATACGCGCTTAAGCAGCACTTTATCGGCAACTGCGGCCGAAACTACAGGTAAGCCCTATGATTATATTGTTGATAGTTTAGCGGTAAATAATTTTATCGTTGATAATCCTCGTAGCGACGGCGTTTGGGAATTTACCGATGGCAGTGGCAAAACAATTGCCATCCTAACCAATCGTGATTATCGTGTAGATGCTACCAGCCCGGATAGTTTAAACTTTGTTTTAGCGGTTAATGCAAATATTTTTGTTGATCGTAATTATCAAGGAATTTTGATTGCCGGCGCCAATAATGAGGCAAAGGGCAATATTACGGTACAGGCTGCCGAATTAAGTGCCTATTCGGCAGGGGTTCAGGCGGCTTTATACGCCAGTTATGGCCTTGGCGATATTAATTTTGGTTCGCTTTTAAAGCTGGGCGGCACGGATACCGATAATAGTTTATCGGCTAATTCCCCGGCCGAGAGCTGGTTTTTATCTGATTTGGTTATTTATGAAAACTGGCAAAAGAATTAGTTTAAGCTTTAAGGGGGTGGTGTGATGGCTAAAATCAATATTAAGAATCAGCAAGGCTTTACCTTAATCGAATTATTGGTAATTATTGCGGTAATCGGTGTTTTGCTTAGCATTAGCTTTGGCTCGTTGGCAATTGTTAGCCGCTCCGAAGCACAAGAGGCGGCCAATCATACGGCCAGCCTGCTTAATACCTGCAAAATTGCCACCTTAAGCGGTGAGGAAAATCCCCGTTTTAAGATTGAATTAAGGGATAATAATTATTATGGCATAGTTTATGTGGGCGATTTGGATAATCCGCAAATAAAAGAAGAACAAATTTTAGGAAACAGGGGCTTGCCTTTAAATTTTGCGCCAAGCTCTATCAATATGGATAATAATAATTTTGGTTTTGATAATAATGGCACCCTAATTTTGCCCGACTTAGATGAAAATATAGAGATTAGCTTTGGTAATACTAGCAATAGCACGGTAAAAATTACGGTTAATACCGGCTATATTAGGATAGATTAGGGGAGGGGCTAAAGATGAACAAAGATAATCGCGGCCTTACCTTAGTAGAGCTGCTGGTAGCGGTAGCAATTATGGGTTTAATCATGGTATCATTAAGCCTACTTTTAGGTATTGGCTCGCGCACATATAGCCGTGTTCATAATGATTTAAACCTCCAGATGGAAATGCAAGTGGGCCTATTGCAATTGCAGGAAAGATTAATCGATTGTAATGGCGGCCTGGCTTGGGATGGTCAAATTTTGACGATTATCAATGTCGATTATAGTGATGAAGATGCTATTTTTATCGAGCAACATGGTTATCAGGTGGTGGATAATATTTTATATTATGGCCATTTAAGGCAAACATTAAAGGCGGTTGTGCCGATTAATGCCACAGATATTGTCGATATTATGGCCGCAGATATTAATAATATCGACTTGGTAATAGTTACGGCGGCCGATAATCGTACCGATTTAATCGAATTTAGTATGGAAGTGGAGGCGCAAAGCGATATACATGCTGCGCAACAATCTTTGGCTTTGCGTAATCAGCCTTTTTATGCTATAGATAATACCGATCTTTTAACAATGATTGAAGAAACTTTATTGTAGAATAATTTATTTAAGGAAGATTGCTTATGAAAAAAATTAGTCTAAAGGCTATTTTAGGTGGCAGCTTAATAATTATTATTGGCTTGATAATTGGCTTTTTTAACCCCTTTAAGCCGCAAGTAATTGTTGAGGCTTATGATTCTTTGCCCGGAATAGAAAAAATTAAAGATCAGGTAACAGATTATCATCCGTATACAATTTTGGAAATTATCCCTCAGGAAAATAGTGGCGAAATCGGTTATTATTTTGCCGATAAAGAGCCTATTAGGGTTTGGCGTCAGCAAATTGCAGCCCTAAATGCGGCAGAGCGTAATAATTATTTAACTAATTTGCTGGCTAATTTGGAAAAGCAACGCTTACTTGGCGACGGTAATAATTTTCCGCTTAGCAAAACAGCAGATGCTTTTAGCGAGTATTTGCCCTGGCAAACCCCACCCGAGCAGGCGGTAAATATTAATTTAGATAATAGAGAAAGTAGTCAAGTTAAAGCCGATTTTATTCCAACTGCAAGCGGCACCGGCGGCGATTTTGTGCCGATGTATCAAGTTACAGCCGCAGGTGATGGCAGTCATGATCAGCATTTTGCCTATTTAAGGCAGGTAGACGCTGCTATTGGTGGCGAAGTATTTTATTATGATGCCGATTTTATCCAGGTAGATTTAGCTGCCTTAGATGCCGTGGCCGGCCAAGAGGAAAGCTCCGATCAAGCCTTAATCGAAGCAATTATCGATGAATATAATACCCTTATTTTTTATCAGCAAGAAGATGATGGCAGCTACAATTATGCCGGTACGGTTGGCGTTGATGATTTTTTTATCTACATAAATCAAATTTATTATGTGGTAGAAAGCCTCTCCGCCCCCAGCCCTACTTGGAGCGAAAGCCATAATTTTGCTGCTATGGATGGCCAGTTTTTAACGGTAGATAATGCCTATAATCCTCAACTACATAAGGGCGAAAGCTTTAATATGGTTAATAATGGCTATCATTATGTTGGGCAGGGGCAGGGTAGTCATCAAATCGATATTAGCGGTAGCACCGATAATACGGTTTTTTATGATTCGGTTTATATTGCCGCCCCTTATCAAAATAATCGTTGGTTTGAGCGCTATGTATTTGATATGGATACAGCAACAGAAGGTCTAATATTATCTTTGCAATCATTGACTCCATCGCAGATTACAATTGATGAGATTAATAATGCCGATTTAATTATTTTAAGTGCCGGCTTTGATTTAAATAGCGGCTTAAGTTTAGAAAGCGGTTACCGTGATAATGATTTATCTGCCGATCAGGTAGCGGCCATAATCAATAAGGTGCGTGGCGAAGCGGCTATCCCTTTAGTATACGACCGCTTATTAACAGGGGCAACCATGCCCGATCAGTTTAAGGCTTTAATTACTGCCTTAAATGATGGTGCAATTCCTCCCGGTACCGGTTTTGTGGCCAATAATATTTACTGCTTTAGTGTGGGTACCGTGCATCCTCATTTGGCAAACTCTAATTTTAATACTGCCCTTTTGAATAGCTATTATTTAGAGGATTCTAGCCCATACCATGATGTTTGGCAAGAAATTTTAACCGAAAACAGCCTGCGTAGCCTGCTGGGCTTGGCCGATGATGATTTATTGCCGCAAACGGTAAGCATGGCTACATCTTTGCGTTATATTATTAATACTTCGGATCGACGTATCGAAAATAATAAAGAAGCCATCCATGTGCTGGAAATTCAGCCGATTCGTTCCGGCATAAATAACACTATTGATAGCGAAGAATTAAGCAAAAGCAAGGTTTTAAGCTGGCTGCCGGCAGGTAATGGCCTTACCGAGGATGATATTAAAATAACAACTATGGCCATTACCGAATTTATCGGCCATATCGAAAATATAAATGAAATTTATGATTTGATTTATTTTGGCGCCAGTTTAGAGGGCTTTAATCAAGCATCAGGCAAGCCTGTTTATAATGATAGCACCATGAATGGCCTTTATTATACCAATATTGGCGATACTATTCAGTATGGCCGCCTATTGGTTGGCTTATTAGATAGCGATTATGATACCACAGCTGGCACTCGCAGGCTTAATATTTATGGCGAATATCATGATTTATACCCTTTAGATCCCGGCGGTTATACGGCGCGTATTTCCGGCCTGGATTTAACCTATGCCAAGGTAGAAGAGTTGGCTGCTTTTGCCGAGGCAGGCTTTCCGATTATTCTAAGCAATACTTTGGTTTATCGGGGCACCAATGCGGTAACCGGCGGTACATCTTTATATATAAATGAGGCTACGGTAGATAATAGCTCTAATTTATATCAGGTTCTAGATGATATTGTGGATTTTCCTAATATAATGTCTTTAGCCGATATTGCCTCTAATCAGGATATATTATTGCAATATCTAAACTTATCAAAACCCACAATTAATTTTGCGGTAAATGGTAAGCCCACAGAATATATTAGCGAAACTCAATTATCAGGCAATTTAATTACAAATAATACTTTAAATTATAGTTTTATGATTGAAAATCCCACCGAATTAACCCCAACTATCACCTCTTATTACGCCTATCTATATATCGATATTAATGGTGATGGGCGCCATAATGATAATGAGCTTTTAAGTGATTTATATATTTATGATGATGATCAAAATGCCCGAATTGATAATGGTCAGCTAAAGGCAGGTGTTAATTATCAAATAAGCCGTACAGTTCCCGAAACCCATAAGGGGGCGGTGCCTTGGAAATTAGAAATTGTTAAAAATGGTAATAGTCATGTAGCTAATTCGCAAAGTGGTATAACCTATATTAAGCCTGATGAGATGATTGTGATTAAAGTTCTGCAAATTATCGGTACCGGCGGCAAATATTTAACGGCCAATAGTTTGTTTACCGGCTTATTTAGCGATTTACGCAATCAAGGTATTTATGATATTCAAATAGAAGGCAAAACTATTACCGATCTTAATAATATTGTAGTTAATCATACCGAGGGTAAAGATGCCGGTTCGGCTGCCTTAGCTCAATTATTGAATAGTTATGATATGCTATTTTTGGGTTTTCAGGAATCCTATGGCCGTACCGATAGTTTTGACGGCTTTAATTTGGAAGTTTCTTTAGTTATTAATGATTATATTGATTCCGGCAAGGCAATTTTGTTTAGCCATGATAATGTATCTACCGAAAATGTGCCAATTTATAATTATCCTGTTTCTAATGGACAAACGGTAGGGCATAGTACAACTTGGTTTTCAGGTTATTATATCAATTTATTATTGCGAGGCAAAACCGGCTTGGATAATTATGGTATAGTAAGCGAGGACTTTGGTTTTTCTACCTATTCTTTATTGGCCGATTTAAATCAGTATGGCCATTATGTAGCCAATGGTTATCAAGGTATAGACGAGGATACCAAGCAGGCTATTTTAGATGCCGATTATAGTATAGCCTATGATCATGGTTCTAATCGCGAGCGTTATTTGCCGGAAACACAGGGCTTTTCTATATATAATACTATAGCGCAAAGAACAGGTGGTAAATACTGGCCCACCAATGGCACCTATACCGGCGGTCATCATTTTAGTACAACCAGAAAAGTTAGCCAGGTTAATAAAGGGCAAATTACATCTTATCCATACAATATTAATTTAAGCGGTTTTAAGGTAGATGCTGATGGACAGCTGCAAACGAATATTGCCGACACTTTACAAATAGGATTAACCCATAATCAATGGCAGCAGGTTAATATGAATTCTGATGATATTGTGGTTTGGTATTGCTTAACAGATGATACTATTACCGGCGAAGATGCCTTTGTAAATCATTATAATGATGTGGTTAATTCTTATTATATTTATTCCAAAGGCAATGTAACCTATACCGGAGCAGGCCATGCGCAGCCAACAAGTAGTAGTACCGCGGCAGAGAACCCAACTTTAGCCGAGGCACAATTATTTGTTAATACGATAATTGCGGCCTATCGTGGCGGAAAATCGGCGCCAACGGTTAATTTTGAAGACCAAAACGGGGCAGAATTGGAATATTTTTTACTGCCAAGTTCTTCATCAAGTGGAGATTTAGATGCGCCGCCAATTGTTGATGATAATCCAACTTCGCCAATGCGAGCGGTGCCGTTTATTTTGGATAATCCTAATTTGGGCGGTTTTAACTCGATGTCGATTAAAGTATTTTATCAAGACGAGGCAGGTACAATTAGCCGACCCGATATGCCCGATCTTAAGTTTTTACAATTAGCCAATGAGGATATAATTATCCAAACAGCAGGTGGCAGTGCAGCTAGTCGTTCTTATTTGCTGGGCAATACCCCGTATATGTTGTTTTTGCCGGATACGATATTGGCTAATTTATCTGGGGCAGAGCTAAACATATATATAGAAGTAAGCTTAAATAATAGTGAGGATAATTTAAGCAGTTTATCACCGGTATTAAATTTACGCAAGTTTAGCCTAATTCCTTTGGGGTAGATGATGATTAAAAATTAGAGGCTCTACCCCTAATACCCAGTAATTTTTTGGTAAAAAATTGATTAAAACTTTGCATAAAAAAAGAGCTATAACTTTTGTTATAGCTCTTTTTGTTTTTACTTATTTTGCAAAATAACGCTTGTATAAGCCGCGGAAACCTGCACCATGACGGGCTTCGTCTTTGCACATTTCATGTACGGTATCATGAATGGCATCATAATTTAATTGCTTAGCCAAGGTAGCTAATTCTTTTTTACCTGCGCATGCACCATGTTCGGCTTCGGCTCTTGCTGCCACATTTTTGGCGGTATCGGCCCATACTACTTCGCCCAATAATTCGGCAAATTTGGCGGCATGTTCGGCTTCTTCAAATGCATAACGCTTAAAGGCTTCGGCAACTTCCGAATAACCTTCACGATCGGCTTGCCTGCTCATTGCTAAGTACATGCCAACTTCCATGCACTCGCCATCAAAATTAGCACGCAACATCTCAACTACTTTCTCGTCAACACCTTGAGCAACACCAATCTTATGTTCATCGGCAAAAGGTGCACCGCTTACATCAGCGGTCATCTCATTAAACTTATCAGCACCTGCCTTACATAATGGACATTGCTCCGGAGCAGCTTCGCCCTCATGCACATAACCACAAACAATACAAGTAAACTTTTTCATTAATAAATCCTCCTTATTAGTAATTGTTATCGATAAACTTATTATAACATAAGTTTCCCGAAAAGCAAGCTTTTTTTTAAGAAATTTTATATTTTTTTAAAAAGTGTCCGTTAATGTATATATTTTCGGCAAAAATATAAAATTTCCTGTATTTTGAGGCTATTAAA
>CAYJBP010000019.1:0-17995 GCA_964368605.1 uncultured Peptococcaceae bacterium
GTTTTTGGTTACTTTTTGCGACCAAAAAGTAACAACCCCCTCTGCGATAAAAGAATATATATAAGCTTATGTAGGAAGGGACAAGAAAGCCTTTCAACACACGAAATACAAACCAAACTAATTATCCGCCGAAAAATGTAAGTAGCCTACAACCCAACTAACAACAAACAATCACCCAAACAGCGGAATGGTCAAGACCATTCCCTACAAAACCTAAAAAAATATCCCCCAAGCCGGGAAAAAACCATCCCAAATAAAACAAAACAACCAAAAAAACAAATTCCCAAAAAGGTGACACTATGGCTAAAGATAATATCCATCAAGGGCATCGTCAGCGGCTTCGGGATCGCTTTCTTAGTGCCGGCTTAGAATCATTTGCCGAGCACGAAATTTTGGAGCTTTTGCTGTACTTTGCCATTCCCTATAAGGATCTTAACCCTTTGGCGCATCGGCTTATCGAGCGCCATGGTTCTTTAAGTGCGGTTTTAGATGCCGATATCGATACTCTACTCCTCACCGAAGGCGTAGGCCCCAATGCCGCCTTTTTGCTTAATTTAATTCCCGATCTTTTACGCTATTACCGAATAGCCAAACTTAACCCCAGTTATACTTTTTATGATCTGAAAAATATTCAGGAATATGCCTATACCTTATTTTTCGGCATAAATCATGAAATTTTATACCTAATTTGTCTTAATCAACATAATAGTATAATCAAGGTGGAAAAAATAGAAGAAGGCGGCATCGATACCGTTAATACCGAATTGCGCAGAATTATTATGGCCGCCTTGCATAATAAATCTTCTAATATAATTTTATTGCATAATCATCCATCCGGCAATTTAAAACCCAGTGCCGATGATATATTGCTTACCAATCATTTGGCGCATATTTTAAGTAGTCTGGGTATAGGTTTTTTAGATCATCTTATTATTGCCGGCGAAGAATCCCTAAGTTTTAGGGATAAAGGTTTGCTTATCAAAGTAACAAATATGGAAGGAAAATAAAACGCATGGCTTTTGTTCATTTGCATAATCATACAGAATTCAGCCTTTTAGACGGAGCCGCACGCTTGGATAATTTGCTGGATCGCGCCATCGAGCTTAATATGCCGGCTTGCGCCATTACCGATCATGGCGTTATGTACGGCGCTATCGATTTTTATAAAAAGGCCACCAAAAAGGGTATTAAGCCGATTATCGGTTGCGAAGTTTATATGACGGGCGGCAGCCGCTTCGATCGTGCCGGCCGCAAATCCGAGGCCGCTTATCACCTGGTGCTTTTGGCCGAAAATAATCTGGGCTATCAAAATTTATGCCGCCTGGTTTCGCTGGCCTTTGTCGAGGGATTTTACTATAAACCCCGTATCGATATGGAGCTTTTAGAGCAATATCATCAAGGGCTTATTTGCTTATCCGGCTGCATTGCCGGCCAAATACCCGAGCTGATTATCGAAAACCGCTACGAGGATGCCGTTAATCTAGCCAAACAATTTAGCGAGCTTTTTGGCCCTGATAACTTTTATATCGAAATACAAGATCATGGCATCGAAGAGGAAATTATTGCTCAAAAAGGCCTGTTAAAGCTTGCCAAGGAATTGGATTTGCCCCTTATTGCCACCAATGACTTGCATTATGTTAATGCCGAAGATGCCGATATGCATGATATTTTGCTATGCATCCAAACCGGCAAAATCCGCTCCGAGGAAAAACGGATGCGTTTTGCCAATGATCAATTCTATTTAAAAAGCGAGCAGGAAATGGCAGCCCTTTTTAGCCATTGTCCCGAGGCGATCAGCAATAGCCTTAAAATTGCCGAGCGCTGCCATATCGATTTTACTTTTGGCGAATTATATTTGCCCCATTATCAGGTGCCGGAAGGCTTTGATGTGCCAAGTTATTTGCGTCATCTTTGCGAAGAAGGCCTGGCTAGGCGTTATAATCCCCTTACTGCCGAGGCCAAAGAGAGGCTTGATTTTGAGCTTAATGTTATCAATACCATGGATTTTCCCGGCTACTTTTTAATTGTTTGGGATATGATTAATTATGCCCGCTTAAACGGTATTTCGGTAGGGCCGGGGCGTGGTAGTGCGGCCGGTTCTTTGGTGGCCTATTGCTTGGGCATTACCGATATCGACCCCATCGCCTATGATTTGCTTTTTGAGCGCTTTTTAAACCCCGAGCGTGTTACCCCTCCCGATATCGATATGGACTTTTGCGATGAAAGACGAGGCGAAGTGGTTGATTATCTGGTGCGCAAATATGGTGAGGACAAGGTTTCGCAAATTATTACCTTTAGCTTTTTGCTTACCAAAGGGGCGGTGCGTGATGTAGGCAGGGTGCTGGATATCCCCTATGCCGATGTGGATCGGGTGGTTAAGATGATTCCCGATGATCCCAAAATTAAAACTATTCATGAAGCCATCGAAAAAACACCCGATTTAAAGGCTGTTTATCATAATGATCCCCAAATTAAAGAAATGCTGGATGTGGCAGGAAAAATCCAAGGCATGCCTCGTCATGCCGGCAAACATGCGGCCGGGGTGGTTATTTCTCAAAATGAATTGATTAGCTATATGCCCATTCAAAAAGGCAGCGATGGCATTGTTACTACCCAATATGCCAAAGACCAGGTAGAAGAATGCGGCCTGCTTAAGATGGACTTATTGGGGCTGCGCACGCTTTCGGTTATTGATGATAGTTTAGAAAATATTAAGCATGGCTATAATTTAGATGTTGATATCAGCGCCATAGCGCTTGATGATAAAACCACCTATAATATGCTGGGCAATGGCGAATCGGTGGCCGTGTTCCAGTTAGAAAGCGAAGGGATGCGCAAGATTTTAAAGAGCTTGCAGCCCGAACGCTTTGAAGATATTATCGCCTTAGTAGCCTTATACAGGCCGGGCCCTTTGGGCAGCGGCATGGTAGACGACTTTATTGATGGCAAGCATGGCCGCAAAAAGGTTAAATATTTGCATGCCAAGTTAGAGCCTATTTTGGAAGAAACTTATGGTGTTATTTTGTATCAGGAGCAGGTAATGCGTATTGCTCGTGCCTTGGGCGGATTTTCTTTGGGGGCTGCCGATATGCTGCGCCGTGCCATGGGCAAAAAGAAGCCGGAAATTATTAAGCAGGCTCGTGATGAATTTGTGGCCGGCTGTGTTACCAATGATGTTAATGCTAAAATTGCCGGCGAAATTTTTGATTTGCTGGAATACTTTGCCGGCTACGGCTTTAATAAAAGCCATAGTGCGGCCTATGCGGCTGTAACTTATCAAACTGCCTGGTTAAAGGCGAATTATCCGCCGGAATTTATGGCGGCCATGCTTACCTCGATTATGGATAATGCCGATAAAGTTCCCGAATATATCGAAGAATGTAAGCATATGAATATTGCCGTTTTGCCACCTCATATTAATGAAAGCGATTTAAAATTTAGGGTTTATGGTGGCCAAATCCGCTATGCCTTGGCCGCCGTTAAAAATGTGGGCAAAGAGGTTGTGCAAAGAATTGTTAATGAGCGCAATCAAAATGGGCCTTTTGCCTCTTTGGCCGATTTTTGCGAGCGGATTGCCCTAAACCGCAAAATGCTGGAAAGCTTGATTAAATGCGGTGCTTTGGATGGCTTTGATTATAATCGTGCCACCATGCTTAATTCGATGGACGAAATGCTGGAGATTTCTAAAAAATTGCAGCAGGATAAAGAGAGTAATCAATTATCTTTATTCGATTTTGGCTTTGATCAAAATCAAATGCCTCAGTTTGAATTGCCTATTTTGCCGGAATTTAATTTTATGGATTTGCTGAATATGGAAAAAGAAATGATTGGCTTTTATGTAAGCGGCCATCCTTTGGATGCCTTTTGCGGCCGCCTAAGCCGTAAAGGGCAAGCCCAGATAGCCCAAGCCAGCGAGGCCGATAATGATAGTATGGCGGTGCTAATCGGCATGGTGGGCGGTTTATCTTCTCGTTTTACCCGTAAAGGCGATATGATGGCCAATTTGATGCTGGAGGATAAAAGCGGCATTATTCGCTGCACGGTATTCCCGAAGGTGTATCAAAATATTCGTCATTTGCTGGCCAATGGCCGAGTTTTGTTTATCGATGGCAAAATTAAAGGCGAAAATGGCAATCAGGAAGTGATTATCAGTAATGCCAAAGCGCCGGTTTTATATTTGCGGATGGAAAACTCCAAGCAAGCCGACTTAATCCAGGAAATTAGAGGCTTTTTAGCCGAATACCCGGGCTCGGTGCCGGTTTGCCTATACTTTAGCGATCAGGGCGATTATCAACCCTTCCCCAATTTGGGTGGCATTAGCGTAGATAAAAGAGCCATCGAAACTTTAAGCAATCTAATCGGCAGCACAAATGTGGCCTTTGGCCCACCTAAAAGCGGTATGGTATCATGATCAAAATTTACCGTGGCGATATAGTTAAAATGGGGGTGGGGGCAATTGTTAATGCTGCTAACCCTTCCCTATTGGGTGGCGGCGGCGTGGATGGCGCAATTCACCTGGCGGCAGGGCCGCAATTGCAGGAATACTGTCGCAAGCTTAAAGGCTGCGCCGTCGGGCAGGCTAAAATTAGCCCCGGCTTTAATTTAGCCGCTAAGCATATTATTCATACCGTAGGGCCAATTTGGCAGGGCGGTTATGCTGATGAGGCTTCTAAGCTGGCTAATTGCTATAAAAACTGCCTAAAACTGGCCGCCGAATATAAGATTAAAGAAATTGCCTTCCCGGCTATAAGCTGTGGTATTTATGGCTATCCACCTAGGCAGGCGGCTGAAATTGCCTATAATTGTGTTAAAAACTATATGTGTAAAAATAATATGGATATTATCGTTTATTTTGTGGCTTTTGATAGCACTATGGAGGGGGTTTATCGCCAAATTATCCCCATAGATAATTAGTAATACAAGAACCAAATATTATGGCAATTTGTTGGAATAGTAATAATTATTGAATTTAAGCAAATATAAAAACTTATTCCTAATAATCATTTTTTTTACAAAAATTGATTTCTGTAAGTTACAATTTGACTATTAGTATGTTATAATGGAGATAGTTAAAAGATAAAATCCTGAGCATTCTGTTAATAGTAAAGGAGAAATTATGCAAAATTATACTAAACATGATATCTCGGCCGAAGAAGTAATTATCATTGCCGCCAAAATGAAAACCGAAGGGCGTCAATTGGTAATGATTCATGGTTTTGTTGATAAGGATGGCCAAAATGTGATATCTTATGATTATGAAATTGGCCAAGGCATTGAATCTTATACGGTAACCGGTAGCGCTCAATTGCCTTCGATTTCGGCTATTTATGATACGGCCGCCTCTTGGCCGGAGCGTGAATTGCATGAATTGATGAGCATTGATTTTGCCAATTTAGATACTTCCGAGCGTTTATTCTTACCCGATAATATGTTAAGCGGCCAGGGCAATATTATAGTTACCCCCCTAGCCGAGCTGCGCGAAAATAATAATTTATAAACCTAAAGGGAGGTTTTATCATGGCTTATACCATACCTATTGGCCCATATCATCCCGCCTTAGAAGAGCCTATTCATGCTAAGCTGTATACCGAAGGCGAAATTATTGTGGGTGCCGATGTATTTGTGGGCTATAATCATCGCGGCATCGAAAAACTATCCACCGAAAAAAACTTTATCCAAAACCTGGTTTTGGTAGAGCGTGTTTGCGGTATTTGTTCGCATTCTCATTCCCTGGCCTATGCCATGGCCGTCGAAAATATTAACGAGATGGAAATTCCCAAAAGGGGTCAATATATTAGGGTTATTATTGCCGAGCTGGAACGCTTGCACTCCCATTTTTTATGGTTGGGCATAGCTTGTCATATTTTAGGCCATGATAGCCTTTTTATGCATATTTGGGATCATCGCGAAGTGGTTATGGATACCTTAGAAACCCTAACCGGCAACCGCGTAAATTATGGCATGGTAACTATTGGCGGTTCGCGCCGAGATATCGATGATAGTTTACGTGAATATGTAATCAAACAATTAGAAAAATTGGACGAGCCTTTAGATAGGCTTAAAGATATTTTGGTTAATGACCGCACCGTAGCCTTAAGAACTAAAGGTGTGGGCATTTTAACCAAAGAAGATGCTTTGCGCCTAGGGGCGGTAGGCCCACATGCCAGGGCATCGGGTGTGCCGATGGATGTGCGTAAAGATGCGCCTTATTCCTGCTATGACGATTTCGACTTTAATATTGCCGTGCAGGAAAGCGGCGATGTTTATGCCCGGGTAGTGGTAAGGGTGCTGGAAGTTTATGAAAGCATCAAGATTATTGGCCAGGCCTTGGTTAACTTGCCGGAAGGGCCGATTAATTTGGGCGTAAAAATTCCCAAAGTTAAGGCCGGCGAATATGTGGTGCGTCATGAGGCGCCCCGTGGCCAGGTGGTTTATAAGGTAGTTACCGATGGCGGTACTAATAATTACCGTTTAAGTATTCATGTGCCTACCTTTAAAAATGCACCAACCGTGCCTGCCATGCTTAAAGGCAATACCATTGCCGATGCCGGCTTAATTATTGCCAGCATCGATCCTTGCTTCTCTTGCTTGGATAGGTGATTTTATGCATGAAATGGCCATTTGTCAAGGTATTTTAGATATTGCCCTTAGCGAGGCGGCTAAATATCAGGCCACAGCCGTTAAGGAAATTAGGCTAAAAATCGGCGCCTATTCGGGGGCGGTACCTGCTTTAATTCAAGAATATTTTAATATTATCAGTGCCGATACCATAGCTAAAGCGGCCAATATTAAGGTAGAAATTATGCCGGTTATCGCCCAATGCCGTATTTGTGCTAAGCAAAGCACTTTAGAGCGTTTTAAAATTCGTTGTGCTCACTGTAATAGCCAAGATTTAACTATTATCAGTGGCCGAGAGTTCTATATTGATAGTTTGGAGGTTGAATGATGGAAATTAAAGTTATTAAGCAAATTATGGCTTGGAATGAGGATGTAAGTGCTCAGGTTCAGGCTAAATTAGCGGCCGATAAGGTGCTATTGCTTAATATTATGGGTTCGCCCGGGGCGGGCAAAACTTCTTTTATTCTGCAACTAATTGCCAATTTGCGTGCCGAATATAAGATTGGGGTTATCGAAGGCGATATCACCGGCATCGTCGATGCCGAAATCATCGATAACTTGGGCATACCGGTGGTGCAATTACAAACCGACGGTGCTTGCCATATCGAGGCCATGGCCATCGATAATATTTTGAACGAATTTAACTTAAAAGACCTAGACTTATTAATTGTCGAGAATATCGGCAATTTGGTTTGTCCGGCCGAATTTAATATTGGCGAAGATTTACGCTTGGCCGTATTAAGCATTCCCGAAGGCGATGATAAAGTAGAAAAATACCCGCTTTTATTTTCGCGCGCCCATGTGCTTGCTTTAACCAAGGCCGATATGTTGCCTCATTTTAAATATGATTTGGCTAAAGTAAAGGCGCAAACCAAGGAAATTAACCCCACTGTGGATATTTATCAAGTTAACTCTTTAACAGGTGAAGGAATATCTGATATCTGTAATTGGTTAAAACAGCAAATAGATCTAAAAAAGGAAAGGAGTTGACCTTATGCCAAAAGCAAATTTGGCGGCTATAAGTTCTACTTTTGTAGTTTGCTTTTTGTTCTGGCTGCTTATTACTTGGTCGCTGGATACCCAAGAATTAATTGCCGGCGCTATTGTTAGCCTGGCGGCATCTTGCTTTGGAGCACGCTTTTTTATTCATAGCAAGGCATTTTACTTTTTAAACCCGGCTCGCTTTTTGGCTTTAATTGCCTATATTCCGCTTTTTTTAATCGAGCTAACCAAAGCTAATATCGATGTAGCTGCTCGTGTTTTTAATGGCAATATTAATCCCGGCATTGTTAAAGTGCCTGTTGATTTAAAAAGCGAATATGCCCAAGCCATGCTAGCCAATAGCATTACTTTAACCCCGGGCACCATCACCATGGATATTGTAGAAGAAGATGGTCAAGCCTATTATTATATTCACTGGCTGGATACCAAAACCGAAGATCCTATCCAGGCAGGCCAGATGATAAAAGGCTCTTTAGAACGGGGAATTAGGAGGATTTGGCCATGATCGAATTATGGTATGCAGCAATATTTTTAGCGGTATTGGCCTTGCTTTTGATTTATCGTTTAATCAAAGGGCCGCATATTATCGACCGCATTATTGCTACCGAAGCTATTGATATACTATTAATTGGCGTTTTAGTAATATTTACCGTTTTAAGCGGCCGCGGCATTTATTTGGATATTGCCTTGGTGCTGGCACTTTTAGGCTTTATCGGTGAAGTATTTGTAGCCAAATATGTGGAGGGTAGCCTATGAGTTTGCCTTTAAGAGTTATTATCGATATAGCCTTGGTAGGCGGTGCTTTTTTTGCCTTAGCCGGGGCTTTGGGCATTTTAAAAATGCCCGATACATTTAGCCGCATGCAGGCGGCCACCAATGTTTCTACCTTTGGTTTATTGGGCATTTTGCTGGGGGCTTTAATCTATGCTATTGCCGATGGCCAAGGGGCAGCTACCATTATTAAAATCGCTTTAATCGGCATTTTTGCCTTATGCACCAATCCTCTGTCGGCACATGCTTTAAGCAGGGCTGCTTATCGTGCCGGCATAAGACCGCGCCGTAATTTGGTATGCGATGATTATGGGAGGGACAATCCTCATGATGACTGATGCTTTTTCGATATTAAATACCATAATTTTGATTGGGGTAGTAGCCACGGCCTTTTTAGCTGCCCAATTCGAAGATTTATTATCTTCGATAATTGCCCTAGGCATGGTGGGTGCGCTTTTGGCTGTGGAGTTTTTGCTATTGCAAGCCCCGGATGTAGCTTTAGCCGAGGTAGCGGTAGGCGCTGTTTTATCTACCGTACTATTTATTATTACCTTGCGCAAAGTTGGCCTTTTAAAAAAGGGGGCAAATAAAGAATGAAAAAACTATTAATGCAATTATCAATTTTAACCATATTATGCTTGGGCTTTTATGTAGCCACCTCGATGGCAAATACTGCGCCCACTTATGATGGCAAAGGCAGCGATTTGCAGGCTTTATATGCCAATCCTACGGATAATCAGCAGCTAATTGCCAATCCTGATGGAATTTCTGATATTATTGTGGGTTCGGCCTTAGCCGATACCCATGCCGAAAACGTGGTAACGGCCGTATTATTCGATTATCGTGGCTATGATACCATGGGCGAGGCTTTGGTTTTATTTACGGCCATTGCCGGTTGCCTGGCCATCTTGCGCAAAACCCGGAAGGAGGTTGTTTTAAATGAAGAACCGCAAAGTAAAAAACTTAATCCTTAAAAGCGGTGCCGATTTTTTAATCCCCTTTATGCTGGTATTTGGCTTTGCCGTTATTTTGCATGGCCAATTAAGCCCGGGCGGCGGCTTCCAAGGCGGGGTAATTATTGCCGGGGCGGTGCTTTTGCTCTTTATCGGCTATGGTACCGAGGCTACTGCTAAAATCCTTAAAGAAAAAACCCTTAAAAAGCATGAGGCCATGGCGGCCATCTTATATATTGGTATTGGTCTTAGCGCTATTTTCTTTGGTGTACAGTTTTGCGCCAATTATCTATTCGATTTAGGCGAGCCGGGGCGCTTAATTAGCTCGGGCACAATTATGCTGATGAATTATGCCGTAGGCTATAAGGTGCTAACCGGTATTAGCTGCCTATTGCTTACCCTAACCGGCTTTATTTATCTGGATCATGAGTATAAAAAAGTAGGCGGGGGTGATAAGTGATGCTACTTAATTATTTGGCATCGATGCTTTTAATTGCTTTAGGCCTGTATACGATTATCGCTAAGCGGCATTTAATCAAAACGGTAATTGGTATTGGTTTAATCGATTATGGCATCAATTTACTGATTATTACAATTGGATATAATCCCGGGGGTACGGCCCCGATATTTACAATGGAAGAATTGGCCGCCGGTAGCTATTTTGTAGATCCGGTACCGCAGGCTTTAACCCTTACTTCTATTGTTATCGGCGCTTGTGTAACAGCTTTGGCTTTGGCCTTGGTAATTAGAATTAAGCATCATTATCAAACCTTAGACCCCTATCAAATAAGGAGGTTAAAAGGATGATTCAACCAATAACCTATCATTTTCCGATCTTAGCGATAATTGTGCTCTTTTTTGGGGCATTTTTGGCCACATTATGCGGCAGCCGCTATTTTAGGTTGCGCAATACAATTATGTGCCTTTCGATATTTGCCTCTTTGGCAATGGTGCTTTATATGTTTAAGCCGGTAGTTTTGGATGGTCAAATCCTTACCTATTGGCTGGGCGGTAGAGCGCCTGTTAATGATTTTGCTATCGGTATTTCTTTGCAGGTGGATGCTTTAAGCTGGTTGTTTGGCTTTATTGCTGTATTTTCTTTAATGCTTTCGGCTATTTATTCTTTGCGTTATTTACCAATCGAGCATAATATGCGCCCGGCCTCTTTGGATAAATATTATATTTTATTCATGATGTTAGGCGGCGGCGTTTTGGGCTTGATATTTGCAGCCGACCTCTTCAATATCTTTGTTATGGTCGAGATTATGACTTTAGCCGCCGTAGGCCTAACCGCCTTTAGAATTTTAGAAGCGCCGGCCTTAGAAGCTGCTTTTAAATACCTGGTAATTGGCGCTATCGGTTCGGCATTTATCTTGCTGGGCACAATTTTAATTTATCAGCAAACCCATACTTTAAGCTTGGCACAAATTGCAGTTTTATTGGATGGCAATATCAATCCGCCTACCATTTTTGCCTTTGCCCTGTTGCTTAGCGGTTTTGCGATTAAAAGCTTTGTTTTCCCCTTTCATACCGTGGCCGCCGATGCTTATAGCATGGCCTTTTCCTCGGCTTCGATGCTATTTTCCTCAATTGTTAATAAGGCCGGTATTTATGCCTTAATCAGGATTTTATACACCGTTTATCAAGCCATGGATCAAACCGCTATTCAGTATTTCTTGGTTATTATCGGCACTTTAACCATGTTTATCGGGGTTACTATGGCTTTATCCCAGCATGATTTTAAACGCTTGCTGGCTTTTCATAGTGTATCGCAAATGGGTTATGTTTTAACGGCTATTGGTCTTGCTACCAGCTTAGGTTTAAGCAGCGGCCTTTATCATGCCTTAAATCATAGCTTATTCAAAGGCTTATTATTCCTGGCAGCAGGCACAATTTGTGCCCGTGCCGGCACCACCGATTTAGATAGTTTAGGTGGCTTAGCTCGCAAAATGCCCCAAACTACTATTGTATTTTTAATTGGCGCTTTTTCGATTAGCGGCCTGCCGCCTTTTAATGGCTTTGCCTCGAAGTGGATGATTTATCAAGCCACCTTCCAAAAAGCGGCCGAAAGTGATAATATTTTCTTTGCGGTAGTTACCATTATCGCCTTGATTGTTAGTGTGATGACCTTAGCTTCTTTTATCAAGGTATCGCAATCGGTATTTTTTGGCCAGCGCCCCGAGGCCTGCAAAGAGGCCTTAGATCCGCCGGCTTCAATGCTAATCCCGATGTGGATTATGGCTATTGCCTGCGTATTGGGCGGTATTTTCCCGCAGTATTTATCCCAATATTTATTCGAGCCGGCAGTAGAGGCTATTTATAATGTTGGCGATTATGTGGGGGCGGCCATGGGTGCCGATTATGCGGCCCGTGTGGGCAGCACCGTGGTAAATGTGCCGCAAATCGATTATGTATTGGCCGGTTATTGGTCGCCGGTTGCTTGGTTGGTGCTATTTGTGGTAATTATGGTGGCATTTTTAATCGTATTTGCCGGCAAAACCGATTATCGCCCGGTATTAACCGAAAGTGCAACCCCTATCGACGATCCCAAATACGATACCTTTTTCAGCGGCGAGGCCAGCGAGCATTCTCAGGTTGGCGGCTCGGATTTATTCTGGGGCTTAAAGCATAATTTAAAACCCTATTTTAGCTTTATGAATAAATTCCATAGCGGTGTTTTAAATGATTATGTACTATGGACAACCATAGCCGTAGCGGTTTTTGCCGTATTTAGCTTTTTGGCCTTAGGCGGAGGTGTATAATGGATATTTTATGGAATATATTCTATATAATTGTTTTTCCGGGCATTTTCTTTTGCTCGGCAGCAGGCCTGGTTTTGGCCGGTATCGACCGCAAAACTGTGGCGCGGATGCAAAAAAGAATTGGCCCGCCTATTTTGCAGCCAATGTACGACTTTTTAAAGCTAACCGCTAAAGAAACTATTGTGCCGCGCGCAGCATCCAGGCAGGTATTTTTGCTGGCGCCGTTTATCGGCTTGGTAAGCTTGGTGGCAACTTCTTTATTCATCCCCATCTTTGGCTTTAGCCCCTTTAGTGGCGTGGCCGATATGGTGGTTATCATCTATTTGCTAACCATCCCCACCGTATCGATTATTATGGGTGGTGCGGCCTCCGGCTCGCCTTATGCCGGGGTAGGTATCTCGCGCGAGATGGTTACTGTGGTGGCCTATGAATTGCCACTGGTTATCGTATTTTTGGCCGTAGGCTGGAAAGCAGGCCTTGCTTTAAATGGCAGCATTACTTTTTCCTTTGAGGATATTTGGGCATATCAGTTACAAAACGGCATGATGCTGGGTGATTGGACAATGATCCCGGCCGCTATTGCCATGTTGCTAACTATCCCGGCCGAGGTAGGCAGCCATCCTTTTGATGTAGCCGAAGCCGAAACCGAGATTTGCGAAGGCCCCTTGGTTGAATATAGCGGTATGCCGCTGGCAATTTATAAGCTTAACCATGCTATTAAAATGTATATCATGACCGCTTTATTTGCCTCTTTATTCTTAGGCGGTGTCACTACCGGTATTTTGGCCTTAGATGTAGTTATTTTGCTGGCAATTTGCGCTGTAATTACGATTATCTGTATGTCTTTAATTCATGCTATTACAGCCAGGCTTAAAGTAGAAGTTTTGTTCAAGTTTTATTGGAAAGTAGTAGCCGGCCTGGCCATTTGCTCTTTGATTTTGGTATGGTTAGGTTTATAGGGAGGGCTAAAAATGTTAAATAAACTATTAGATAAAAGTGTGCAAAAATCTCCCTGGTTATTTCATATCAATGCCGGTTCTTGCAATGGTTGCGATATTGAATTGGTGGCGGTATTAACGCCCCGTTATGATGCCGAGCGTTTTGGCTTTAAGCTAACAGGAACGCCGCGTCATGCCGATATTGTGGTGGTATCGGGGCCGATTACATCCCAAACCAAAGAGCGCTTAGAGCGTACTTTGGCCATGGTGCCCGAACCAAGGGTAATTGTTTCTTTAGGTTCTTGCCCGATTAGCTGTAATGTATTTAAAGGCAGCTATTCGGTGGTGGGGCCATTAGATAATTTTGTGCATGTAGATGTATCGGTAGCAGGCTGTGCGCCTAAGCCCGAAGCCATAGTGCAGGGTTTGGCCTTAGCTGCGGAAATACTCAAGGAAAAAAGAAGGGAGATGCGCAAATGAAATTGCCTTTTCTTAAAGAGGCCTCGAGCAATATGTTCGATAAGCCCAGCACCCAAGTGGTTAGCCAAGCGGCAGCCAAAGGATATCGGGGGCGTATTGTTTTTCATCCCGATCGCTGCATAAATTGCGGCCTATGCATTAGGGTATGCGCCCCCAACTCGATTACCCGCGAGGTAGAAAAGCTGGAAGAGGGCGACCATGTAACCATGCGTTTTGATATGGGTTCTTGTACCTTTTGTCAGATGTGCGCCGATTTTTGTAATAAAGATGCAATTGAGCTAACCCAGGATTATGCGATGATAGCCCGTGATGGCCAGTCTTTGGCGATTGAGGGCAGCTTTATCAAGAAAAAGCCGGTACCGAAGATTAAGCCTGCCGCCGACGGCGAAGCCAAGCCGGCTGCTGCTAAAGCGGCTGCTAAGCCTGCCGCCGATCAAGAGGCTACAGATTGCGAAGCTAAAGCCGCTGATGAGGCTAAGAATAAAGCTGATAATTAGCGTTATGGCTGCTAAAGGGGTAAACCGTTTTGGCGGCCCAGATTAGGAGGTAATATGAGTAATCGCAGATTAAAAATATTTTCGGCCAATGCCAATAATGCTTTAGCCGAGGAGATAGCCGAGTATATCGGGGTTAATTTAGGCTTAGCCAAGGTAAAAACTTTTGCCGACGGCGAGGTAGCAATCGAAATTGGCGAGAGTGTGCGTGGGGTAGATACTTTTGTGGTACAACCCACATCGGCGCCGACCAATGATCATTTAATGGAGCTATTAATCATGGTAGATGCCTTACGCAGGGCTTCGGCGGATCGGATTACTGCCGTTATCCCCTACTATGGCTATGCCCGGCAAGAGCGCAAAACCAAGGCCCGCGATCCTATTTCGGCCAAGCTGGTGGCTAATTTGCTAACGGCGGCCGGGGTAGATAGGGTGGTGGCTATGGATTTACATGCCAGTGCTATTCAGGGCTTTTTTGATATTCCGGTAGATCATTTGCCCGGTATGCCTTTATTGGCCGAGCATTATAAGAATATGGAAATAGAAGATTTGGTGGTAGTATCGCCCGATTTAGGCGGGGTAGGCCGCGCCCGTGATTTGGCTAATCGCCTAGGCGTGGATATAGCCATTATCGATAAGCGCCGTCCCGAGGCCAATATGGCCGAGATTATGCATGTTATCGGCGATATCGACGGCAAAAATGTAATCATGTGTGATGATATGATTGATACCGCCGGCACGATTACCAAGGGGGCAGCCGAGCTATTACGTTTTGGGGCTAAGGATATTTATGCATGTTGTACGCATCCGGTGCTATCAAAGCCGGCTATGGAGCGCTTAGAGAACTCGGTAATTAAAGAGGTATTAACCACCAATACCATTCCGATTAATGTAGATAAGCAGGGCTATTGCTCTAAGGTAAAAATCTTAAGCGTGGCTGCATTATTAGGCGAAGCGATAATCCGCATCCATGAAGATTTATCGGTTAGCCGCTTATTTGATTAAATAAAAAAAGGCTGTTATAGACGGCTGTCAATAAAGAAATAAACCGTCACTATCAAAAAAATTGATAGTGACGGTTTATTTTTATGTAGATTATGACCATTTTGCGAGTTATTATTATAATTTTTGACCACATTTAGGGCAAAAATCCGGCACTGACGATCTGATATCAAAATGCGTATTGCAGTTAGGGCATCTATAATTCTTATTTTCATAAATAAAAACAGCCACAACAATCCCAATCCCAACTAAATAAAGAACTGGATTTATTCTTAGCCCCATTAACGAAAGTAATCCACCACAAAACAATCCACTAAAAAAAATCAATTTAGTCCTTCGGTATTTATTCAAAATAATTCTCCTTGTATATCCATTATATAATCTTTTGTAAATTATAACACAGATAAATAATATGTCAAATTAATTTCAAGGCGAGCAGAGCAGGCGTATGCACGCCTACAAACCCAGCCCAGCTTTGGCCGTTTTTGATTTGCTTGTGTTTTGTAGGGAATGGTCTTGACCATTCCGCTGGGTTCGTATTAAATAAAGCTATATAATAATCGCCATCGGGGCTATAAACAAAATCGATGCTAAGCAAAAAGACGGATAGATTAATTCTATCCGTCTTTTAGATTAAACTTATTTATATACCACAGTTTAGCTTTATGCAAAATAAGTTATGTTTATACTTCGGGCACTAATAGGCCATATTCGCCATCATGCCTTCTGTATAGTACATTTACGGTATTGCTTTCTTCGCTATTGATAAATACAAAGAAGCTATGCCCCAATAAATTCATTTGCATAATTGCCTCATCAACAGGCATGGGCTTGGTGGTAAAATGCTTTACCTTTACAGGTAAATCATCCTCTTGCACCGCATAGGCCACAGGAAGTTCTTCGGCCGGCTTGCTGCCGCGACCCTTTTTGATTAGGCGGGTGCGATATTTATGAATTTGGCTTTCCAGCTTTTCTACCACATTGTCGATGCAGGTAAACATATCATAGCCTTCTTCTTCGCCACGAATAATTATGCCATTATACGGTATAGTTACCTCTAAGCGATAGCGATCCTTAATGGTTATCATGTTTACGGTTGCCAAATCTACTTTTATCAATTTATCAAATTTAGACAGTCTTTTTTCGGCATACTCTTTAAGCGCTTTGCTAATATCCATATTGCGAGATTTAAAATTAATATTCATCCTAATCCCTCCATTTACTAGCTGTATTTTATATATTTAGCTGTACTATTAAATATTGGCCTTTTTTTGACAAATTCCTGCTAATATAATTTATTTGCCAGGATAAATATAAATATTTATTAGCCAATAATAAGCCAAAACTAATCTTGTTCTTCCTTATAGGTTGCCACACAAAGTGCATAAACTTTAGCCGCATGGGCATCTTTTAGGGCTTTAGCTGCTGCGTTTAAAGTTGCACCGCTTGTATAAATATCATCAATTAGCAAAATGGTTTGCCCGGCCAGCTCTTTTGCACTAAAGGCATTAGCCAAAATATTGCGGCGTTGCTTACCATTAAAATTGGCCAAAGGTGGTGTATCTTTAACCCTTGTTAAAGAGGATATATCTAAAACAATTTGTAACTCTTTTGCCACTATTGCGGCCAAAAGCTCGGCCTGATTATAGCCTCTGCTTGCCAGCTTTTGAGCGCTTAGCGGTACGGGTATTACCCTAGTTGGCGCCCAATCTTGGCCATAATAATCATAGCTTAACCGTAAAATGGCAGCTAAGTACCATTTAAGCCAAGTTTGCTGATTATACTTAAATAATTGCAAATTATAACGCAAATTATCCTGATAGGCAAATGCCGCATAAGCCCCATCAAAAAAATTATCCTGCTCGGCGCAGGCTGCACATAAACCGGGTTTATCAACAATGGTAGCGCAGTTATAACAAAGAATATTTTGCTTAAATTGCTGCGTACAGCCCATGCAAATATTGCCGCCTGCACTTTTAGCAGCACAAACCGGACAATAAGGAAAAGGAAATAATAAATCTCTTATAGCTAAGGCCAAGCTCATAAAAAACATCCTAACTAAATTGCTTATTTGTTACTTTAAAGCTAATTATTGTTACAATTAATAACTTCGCTGTTTTTGGCCTTTTTCCTGGTTATGTTTTTGCAAATCATTGGCGGTGGAAGTAGATTTTAAGTAAAATAAATCTTGTTCTTTTGGTACAGTATCCAAAATTGTTAAATGATAGCGTTTAGCCAAGGCATTAATAATTTGCCGATACTTGCCCGGGCTATTATCGATTAAATAAATTTTTTTGCGTGGCATATTGCGTATAATCATCAGCACCAGCCATTCAATATTATCCAAATCATCATCAATTTGCACAAAAAATGGCTGTACCGGTCGGGGCAAGCTGCGTGGTATTAGTATCGCCAGCAAAATAGCCCCGATAAATAATGTGGTGATAATCGCTAAAAAAGTCATATTGCCCCCTTTTAAAAATTGGCTTATGGCTTTATTTTATGATTATCAAGCGGCGAATATTCCTGGCGGGCTTGCCTTTTGCCCAAATTAGTGGTAAAATAGTAAGGGAACAATTTGGCTATTTTTTACATCCTACTTAAATATGTAATTATTTAGCAGTCGGAGGATAAACATGTTTAAATTAATTAAATTAATGGCCATGCTTATTTTAATAATAGCAGCTATGTTAAATATTAGTGCTTGTAAAAACGAGCAGCCAAGTTGGTCTAGCGAAGATATTGTTGAGGAAACCATCATTATCGAGCCAGGCCTAAATACGCAAAATGATGATCAAAACCAAGAAAATCTAAATCCTCCCGAATCATCGCATCCAAATAATCAAGATCAGCCAAGCACAGTTAATCCCGATAGTGCAGAGCAAATTCCAAGCCCTGATAGCAGCACTAATCCCGAAGATAATCCCGAAGATAATCCCGAAGAAGTTACCTTTAATGATAAAGGCGAGCAGGCT
>CAYJBP010000019.1:18095-29182 GCA_964368605.1 uncultured Peptococcaceae bacterium
TAATCCCGAAGATAATCCCGAAGAAGTTACCTTTAATGATAAAGGCGAGCAGGCTACTATTGAGGATATTATGGCAAATAAAGCCTTGATTAGCTCTTGTTATTTTAAGCATACCATTAATGAAACTTTGCAGGTGCAAACCATTTATAAGGGTGAAAAGGCGCAGATAACCACTCAGTTTGGCCAAAACCAACCAACTATAGATTTTTATGATTGGGCTGCTTTTGTACGTATTACCTATAGCCCTGGTTCTGCTATGGGTATGATGTCTAAATTTGATCCGAACAGTGTGGAAATTCCCCGTAATTTTTTGCTTACGGATTATCATCAATATACATCTATTGGTACAGAAATTATCAATGGACAAACTTGCCTGATTATCGAAAATGATAGCGAAAAATTATGGATTAGTACCTTGCATGGCCTGCCCTTACAGGCCGAGGTTTTTGATTATTTAAGCAATGAAATATTCTTGGTTCAATATGTGGATTTAACCGTTAATAATATCACTGATCAACAAATTGCTTTGCCCGAAGATTTAACGGTTTATGATGTGGGCACAACAATTAATTAAAAAAAGATTGACAAAACCCTATATTTAATGAGAAAATAAAGGGTAGTACAAAGAAATTAGGTGAAATATGACCAACTTATGGCTGGGGGTAATAGTTGCTTTAGTGGCGGCCATAATGCTAACCCCACTTACTATTAAGGTGGCCAAAAAATTAAATATAGTGGATTTGCCTAATGAGCGCAAGGTGCATCAAGGGGCAACCCCACGCTTGGGCGGTTTGGCAATATATGCGGCCTTTGTTTTGGGTGCTTTGGCTTTAGGTATTTATACAAGGCAGGTAGCAGCGCTTTTAATTGCAGGCAGCCTGGTTATGCTTACCGGCTTTATCGATGATTATAAAGGATTAAGCCCTAAATTAAAATTGCTGGGGCAGGTAATTTCGTCTTTAGTTTTAATCAAAGGCGGCTTTTATGTAGATTTTATTACCAATCCTTTTTCCGAGGCAGGCTTAATATCTTTAGGGATTTTTACTATTCCGGTAACCATAATTTGGCTAACGGGTGTATCTAATGCCGTAAACTTAATTGATGGCTTAGATGGCCTTTGCGCCGGGGTTTCGGCCATTGCAGCTATTACGATGATGTTGGTTTGCATTGCCCAAGGGCAAATGGAAACAGCCGCGCTTGCTGCTGTTTTGGCGGCCGCTGCCTTTGGTTTTTTGCGCTATAATTTTCATCCGGCCAAAACCTTTATGGGCGATTGCGGATCTTTATTTTTGGGCTTTATCATGGGTGCCTTATCGATAATGGGTTTATCTAAAGGGGCAACCATCATATCTATTTTTATTCCTTTGATCATAATGGGTATTCCCATTTTTGATACATTTTTTGCTATCAGCCGTCGAGCTTTATTGCATAAACCGATTTTTGGCGCCGACAAAGGCCATTTGCATCATAGCCTATTGCAGCTTGGCTTAAGCCATCGTCAAACGGTATTGGTTATTTATTTAATCAGCGCATTATTGGGGGTATCGGCCATATTATTGGCCTATTTAACCGGGGCGCAGGCGGTTGCCTTATTAATTGTTGTAACGCTAATAACCTTTGCGGGTGCCGAGCATTTGGGCGTATTGCGGGGCAATAAGCATAAGGGCAGCAAAAAGCAGCAAAAGCAATAAACGATAATATATATTCTAAAAAGGAGTGTTGATTATGAGTAAGGGTGGTATTGCGGTATTGGTGGTGGCGGCTTTGGTGTTTGCTACTTTGGGCTTTGTTTTTGGCCAGGTAATTCAGGCGGCTGTAGATACCGGTAGCGCAGATAACCCGGTAGTAACCGAAGACTTTGTAGAAACCTATGTAGGAACTCGCTTAGCGGATATGCAAACTAAGATTAATGATTTAGAGGAGCAAGTATTGGCTTTATCGGGCGGCAGCACCGGCGATAATTTGGATGTATCTGCTATTCCCGAGCCGGGCAGCGGTACTATTACAACCCCGGAAGAGCCTAGCACAGCAACCTCTAGTTTTACAAAAGTAACGGTTCAGGCCGATTCGGTAAATGTTCGCTCTGATGCATCGGCCGAAGCTGAAATTGTGGGCAATGTAATTGCCGAAACCGAATTAGATTATTTAGGCCAAAAAAATGATAGCGATGGCCAGGTATGGTATAAAGTACGTTTAGCCGATGATACCGAAGGCTGGGTGGCTAGCTGGTTATGCTATGAACCCCAATAAGCAAAAAAATTACCTTAATTTACCTCTTTATTTTCGACAAATTTTGATATATAATTAGGATTAGTTTATATGCTATCCCTAATTAAAGTTGGGATTAACCCCTTTTGCTTAAAACTAAGGAGGTAATTATGTTAGCTAATTTTACGGCCGAGCAAATAGCCGCTGCTTATCAGGAAATGGCATCTATTAATCAACAAATTTGCCGGGAATTTGCCGAGTTGGAAGACGAAGTAATTATTGACTTTTTAAAGCAAGACGAAGCTTGGTAAATGTCATTGATAATAAAATAAGCATTTTTAAGGGGCTGTCCAACCGACAGCCCCTTTTTTACATCTATGACGGTTAGTGGTTTTTGGCTTGATATTGCGGGCTGTTTTGGCTTTGCCAAAAAGCGCGGTTTTAAGCCAATTTTTTTCCATGCTGCTTTTTACCTGTATTTTGATTTGCTTGCTTAGTTTTGGTGTTGGCTTAAAACCTTTTTAAGACCTTGGGGGCCAGCCCCCAATGCCCCCGCAATTTTTTGTAAAAAATTGATTAAAACTTTAAAAAATAGTTAATGCGACAGCCCCTTTTTATTTGGCTATATAATTTTTTAGGGGATACCGCCTTTATTGTTTAATTTGTAAAAAAGTATTTTGTTTGATGATGATTTTATGATATCTTAAATTTTTGCACAAAAAGAGGGCATTGCTTTTTTAAAGCTATATAAACTGCAAAACCCAAAACACAGCCTAGACTATTTAGCCAAATATCGTCTATATCTGTTGCTCTTAATTGGGGCAGTTGGCATATTTCTATAAATAAAGATGATAATGCGCCAATTATAATAGCTTTTTTAAAGGAGATATTAGCCCATAATAATGGCATAAAAAATCCTATGGGCATAAACATAATGATATTGCCTGCAAAATTAATTAAGAAATAGTTGAAATATCCATCAACAAAAACGGCATTATAAGTATCTTTAATTACTTTAAATGGAATAAGATTTATATTAGCGCGACTAAATTCAATAATAAGCGGATTTGTATTTCCCCAGTCTATTTTAGGGATTATTGCTTGAGAGGCTAAGCCGGCTATAAAAATAACAAATAAAATAAGGCCCAATTCATGAAAAATAGATGTTTTTAAGCCGCATTTAGCGATAGCCTTAATTCTAATATATCTAATAGCTATTATAATAGGCAATGCAATAAGCATATATGGTAGCATATTCACTATATAGTTTATTATTGTGCTCATAAAAAACCTTCAATCATGGTATTTTTGGTTATTTGTCTTTTTAGATTTATTTTGATATTTGTCTTTTAGTGTTTTGACTGGGTTATGGCTTATTTACATTTATTGGCGGATATTTTTATTAATTGCTTTTTTATGCATAGCTGTGGCTTTACCCCCAAGGGCTAAAAAAGGAAGAAAAGCTAAAACAGGCCGATGCTTATTGCCGTAAGAAAAGGAGCTATCACAAATAGCTTTATTTGCAATAGCCCCTTTTAATAATTTATGATTTTATAGCTAATAAAAACTTACTTATGTATCACCAGCGAATTTACATCCACGATTAAGCTAATCGAGCCATCGCCTAAAATTGTGCAGCCGGCTAGGCCATGCATATTGTGATTATGCCTTTGAATATAAGTGGGCAGGGGCTTTACTACCGCTTGCTGCTCGCCTAATAATTTATCGGCCATAATGCAGTAAGTGTCGGTGTCGGTGGTTATCCTAATTAGGATACCCTCCTCCGGCTTGGTGGTTTTAGGCTCGATATCAAAAATTTGATATAGGCGCATTACCGAATAACACTCGCCACGCAGCATAATCATCTCATTGCCGTCGGGATCGAGAAATATATCGTCGGCGCTGGGCTTAAACGATTCCTGTATCGAAAGAATGGGGATAATAAATACCAAATCGCCCACCTCTAGCTTCATACCCTCGATAATGGCCAGGGTTAATGGAATTTTAATCTGAATCGAGGTGCCTTTGCCTAAGGTACTGTCGATAGATACCACGCCGCCTACCTTTTCGATATTACGACGCACTACATCCATGCCAACCCCTCGGCCGGAAAACTCGGTAACTTTTTCCTTGGTCGAAAAACCGGGCATAAAGATAAAGCCAAAAGCCTCTTTATCGCTAATTTCCTCGGCGGATTTAGTAGTAATGCCATTAAGCTGGGCTTTTTCTATTAGCTTATTGCGGTCTAGGCCTTTACCGTCATCGGTTACGGTAATGGTAACATCGCTGCCGGTATTGCGGGCCTCTAGGGTTACGGTACCGGTAGTAGGCTTGCCTATGGCCTCGCGGTCGGCAGTGGTCTCTAAGCCATGGTCTACCGCATTACGGATTAAGTGCATTAAAGGATCGGATAGGCTGTCGATAATATTTTTATCAACCTCGGTTTGCTCGCCTAAAATTACCAAATCAACACTTTTATTAATCTTTTTGCTCATATCCCTAACGATACGATTCATTTTATGGAAAGTTGTGGATACCGGCAGCATTCGCACCGACATCACTGTATCTTGCAATTCGCTTATCAGCTTTTTAAGCTGCTGCGATGCTTTTTCAAAACTTTCGACCTTAAGGGCGGTAATTTCCGGGTTTTTGGTAACCATCGATTCGGTGGTTACTATTTCGCCTACTAAATCCAGCAATTTATCTACTTTATTAACATTAACGCTAATAAAGCTTTGCTTGGCGGTTTCCGGCGGCGGTGCATTTTTGCTGGCGGCCTTATCGGCAGGAGCAGGCTTAGGCTTAGGCTTAGGTGGCCTAATCGAGGCCGGAATTTCCTCGTTTTGCTCGCCTAATTGCATGATTGTTGATTTTTCTAAGAAAATGGTTTGATCGATGGCTTCCTTGATAATATCCGGATTAACCGATGATTGCAAATAAACGACAAAGCCATTATCGATAATCTGCTTGCTGGCAGCATCAGTCATTAAATCCTCAGGTACATGGGCCATTTTGCGGCAATACTCGCGCAAATCATTTACCACGCCAAAGGCACGGATATTTTCCATTTGACAATCTTTATCAAAGGTAATTTTTAATTTATAATAGGGGGCATTTTCATTATCATCGGTGGGCAATAATGATTCGTTTTCGCTTAAATCTACTGCCGCAGGGGCAGTAGGCGTGGCAGCAACTTCGGCATTTTCGGCTTCGTTTTGTTCGTCGTCGGCCTTGGGCACACGATGATCAAGTAAGCCTAAATAATGCTTAACCTTTTCTTGCAATTCCACATCATCTTCCACCGGTTCTTGGTCGAGGCTAATTCGGTCGATATCGGCTTTAATCATGTCGCCGGCGGCTAAAACAATATCAAAAATCTGCCCCCAGTCGGCACTGCGCGCCTTTTTCTCCCTAATTTGAGAAAATAAATCTTCAACGGTATGCGATATTTTGGCTAAGCCATCATAGGACATCATCCCTGAAGATCCCTTTATAGTGTGCATAACTCTAAAGACTTCATTAACTTGATCATCGCTCATCAAGTTGGATTTTTCCGCTTGCAACATGATATCTTCTAAAGTTTCCAGTAATTGCTGAGTTTCAAATATAAACACATCTATCATTGGATCGCGTTCAGTCATAAAATCACCTTGCCTATATTATTTTCCCTATGAGCGAGAGTTAGCCAAGCTTTTTGATAGCCGAAATAATGCCATCTTCTTTAAACGGTTTAACGATAAAGCCTTTAGCGCCGGATAAGATAGCATCGCGTACCATGCCTTCTTGGCCCATTGCCGAAACCATAACTACCTTTGCAGCAGAATCAAATTTAACAATGGCCGCCAAAGCTTCCAGACCGCTCATTTCCGGCATGGTAATATCCATTGTTACAATATCGGGCTTTAGTTCTTTGTATTTTTCAACAGCAATAGCACCATTTTCGGCTTCTCCAATAACCTCGTAGCCGTTTTTAGTGAGCATATTCTTAATCTGAATTCTCATAAAAGCGGCATCGTCAACAATTAGCACCTTGGACATTAAAAATCCCTCCTGATTTGATAATTAAATGGTTTTTTCACCTTTACCAATAGTTTTTATTTTTAAACTGCCGTCTGCGGTATAAAGCTCGATGGTTCTGCCATGGCTTCCACCGGTATCCTGGGCTAAAATAGGAATTCTTAATTTAGCCAAGGTTTGACGGCAAGCTTCAACATTATTATCGCCAATTCGCATTACATTAGTGCGGTTGGCTTGTGCAAACATATGCGCCCCGCCGGCCATTTTGGCCTGGATAGCAGTACGGCGCACCCCCGACATACAAAGCTTATTATAAAGCTCCATAATGCCTGTATCGGCAAATTTTAATTTATTTTGCCCTTGTAAGCCATTAAAAGTAGGCAGCATTATATGTACCATGCCGCCGATTTTGGCGGTTGGGTCATAAAGAACTACCCCCACGCAAGAGCCTAAGCCCAAGGTGGTTAACATATCTTGTTGTTTACCAATTTTATAATCGGCAATTCCTATGGTATAATTGGTCATATTTGCAGCCCCAATCGGCAATAGAATTTTTAATTAAATATTTGGCAGCAAGTTTCGATATAAATACTATACAGTAATCATACGTTATTTTAGCAATTTTTGCAAGCATTAAGCGTAAATTTATTAAAAAAAACAATGTTTTTGCTAAAATTTAGATGAAAAGGACAAATTTATGGATATTAATAATATAACGAGCCAACCTAAACTAAATAGTAATGCGCCGATTATGCCCGAGCTTTCGCTAAAAGATTTGCCCAAGCAAGCGGCCTTTAATGCCAAAGTTCTATTTACAAATGGCGAAACGGTAAATTTAAAAACAAGTAATGGCCTTATCCTTAAAGCTCGTATCGAAGGCAACCCTACTTTAAAGCAGGGCAGCGATATTGTGCTTAAAGTTAGCCAAAATGATGGCCAAACTTTGGTATTAAAGGTGGTAGAGCAGGCCGCATCTACCCCCCATCAGCAGGCAAGCATTGGCAATCATCCCGGCTTTGATTCGGCGGCTTATAAAGCCTTGCCGGCCGATATTCAAAATATACTCAGCCGAGTTTTAAGCGAAAATTTACCGGCCGACCAAGCAGGCCAAATCCTTAAAGATGCCTTAAGCAATTATCCGAATGCAAGCGGCATAAAGGCCGATTTAGCCACGGTTTTAAGCGATTTAAAGTTAAACCCCGGCTTTGTGCAAGGCTTATTCAATCAAGTAAATTCGGCACCCGATTTGGGCAATTTGCTTAGCCAATTAAGCAATTCTTTGCAGGCCATGCTTAATAATAATAGCCCTATTCTAAGCGGGGAAAATAGCCAAATTATCAATCAAATCTTAAATCAGCTTTTGGCTGCCGCTAAACCAAATGGCGAGCAAGTGGCCAATCAAAATCCTAATCAAGCCGGCAATCAAGCAGGCAGTCAGCTTGCTAACCAGGCTACTAATCAGGGCGGTAATCAGCTTATTAATCAAGCAGCAATGGCCAATTCCGGTTTGGTTGGTACAAATGCCGATTTAGGCCAAAATACTACCCTTATTACTTCTCTAAATAGCCAGCTTAATCCTGCTGCTGCCGATAATATTTTAAGCAATTTGCCAAATAATCAGCAAGCGGCGGTTAATCCTGATTTGGCTAATCAAAGTGCCCCTAAGCTATCTTTGGCGCAAACCATGCCTTTATTTGGGCAGCCCGCTCAAGCGGATGCCGCAGCCATGGCTAGCCCTAATCCTAAGCAGGCCGCCGATTTAGCGGCAAATTTAAGCCTAAACTCAAGCGATAATCAGGCATCCGGCCCTGCTAATACGGCAAATCAGGCTATCGAGCTTAATCTTAATCAAATTAGCCAAAACTTGGGGGCTTTGGGTTTAAATAGCGATCAGCAAAATGCCTTAATTGAGCAGATTAGGCAAATTGCCGCCGAATTATACCCTAATAACAGTTTTTCGCTTAAGGCGGCTAATGATTTTATCGCCAATTTATTTGTAAAATTAAGCCCCGATTTGGCCGAAAATAGCCCAAAACTGCAACAAAATATTCAAGAACTGGATTTGCGCCTACAGGTATTTAAAGAGGCTTTGCTCAATTCCGATTTGCCGCAAAAGGAGGATTTACTTAATTTAACCAATAAGTTATTACAGCAATTAGAGCCGCAGCGATATTTGCCCGACCGTTTGGTGGCATTGCAGATTCCGATTTTTGATCAAAACCAGCAAAAAACCGCCGCTTTATATGTATATAAAAGGGCGGGCAAAGATCGGCAAATCGATCCGGAGGATACCAGTATTTTGCTGGCTTTACAAACGGCGCATTTAGGCCGTTTAGAGGCCTTAATCGATATCAAAGGCCGCCAATTGGCCATCAAGATGGAAATTAGTGCCGTAGATGCGATTGGCTTTTTGCGCAATCAAACCGCTAGCCTTTATCACTTAATCAGCGAGGCCGGTTATAGCTTAATTAATACCACAGTGGGGCCTTTGCAAAGCCTGGTAAATAATAGCCAGCAGGCGATTGCTGCCATGGATCAGTATCGTCATAGTTTTGGTTCAAAATACGATTTTAAGATTTAGCGAGGCTTACTTTTATGGATAATATTAATAATAGTGAACAAAAAGCCAGGCCTAAATCATTAAAAAGGGCGGCGGCTTTACGTTATAATCCGGGTGTAGACGAAGTACCTATTTTAACGGCATATGGCCAGGGGCATTTGGCCGAGAAGATTATCGACAAGGCAACCGAGGCGGATATTCCGATTGTGCAGGATAATGCCTTGGCCGATATGTTGGCTGCGATGAATTTGGGCGAGGAGATTCCGCCGGCTTTATATGCGGCGGTGGCGCAAATTTTGGTATTTATTAGCGAAAGCGATCGTCAATATGGCCAAAAAATACAAAGTTTAGCTAAAAAATAGGATTTGGGTCTTGAATTTAGCCTTTAAAAATGGCATAATAAAAGGGGTGATTAAATTATGGATATTAACAGTTTAGGGTTTTTAACAAATACCTATACAACCGAGCCGCAAAAAGTGGCGGCCGATGATAATTTTGGCCAATTATTTATGGATACGATGAGCCAGGCTTTAAACGAAAAAGTTTTAAATACCACAGCCCAAACCGACGGGCAAACACCAAGCCAAGCGGGCAATTCTTTGGATCAGATGCAGCCTTATATTTTGGCGGCTGCTGTTAACGAGGATATAAGTGCGCAGCAATCGACGATGCTTTTTATGTTATCGATGATGGCGCAAGAATTTGAAGGCAGCGAAATGGGCTATTTAATGGATGTTTTTAGCGCTGCTCAAAATTCAATCGAATAATTTTTTTAGGGGCAGATATGGAACTTGGTCTTAATTATTATCAAATTTTGCAGGTACGTTTTAATGCCGAAAAATCCGATATTATGGCTGCCTATCGTCGTTTATCAAAGATGTATCATCCGGATATAAGTTTATTGCCGAATGCAAATGAGATGATGGCTAAAATTAATTTGGCTTATGATACGCTTTATGATGATAAAAAGCGCAAGGCATATAATAGCAGTAATTTTGCATTGGTGGCCGATGATGCTAAAGTTGCTATCGAGCAGGCTCAAGTAGCATTGAGTTCTTATTTTGATGCTCTTTTGAACAATGATTATAATCGAGCCTATCGTTTACTTTGTTTAAATGATAAAAGGTATGTAACATTAAGCAGTTTTATAAAGTGGCGGCAAGCGGTGCGCGAATTATATACGATGCGCGAATTTGATATTAACAATGGCAAATACATTCATGATTTTGCGATGGAAAACAAGCGTAAGGTGGCGGCTATTGGTTTTAATGTAAATGTAATCGAGCGTGATTATGCATCGGGGCGCAATGAGTATTATAGTTTTAACAAGTATATAGTTTTTGAAAACGGGCAGGCCGGTGTATATTTGGGTTATCGAGATTTGCATGAGATAGCCCGAAATATCGAGAGTTTGGTACGCAAGCGCGAAAAGGGTTTAATGGAGGAGCATTGGCTTAAGCATTGGCAAAACACCGATCGTTTAAGCGGATTATTATCTAAAGAGGGTTTATTAACCGAGGCAAAGACCGAGATTTATCGTAGTCAGCGTTATAAAAGGCAAATAACGATAGCCCGAATAAAGTTACAGCCACAAACTTTGGTTGCACAAAACCAGATAGATTTGGCAACAGAGGCGGTGGGGCAAGCGATTAAAAAGTCGCTTAGGTTAACGGATACGGCAGCGCATTTGGGCAATGGCACATATATTATTTTATTTTCCGAATTAAAAAAGCGGCATGCTAATCATATTATAGGTCGTTTGGCGCAAAAAATGGAGCAAGCGGCCGGCCAAGCCGGCAAGGCAACATTTAGTTGTAAATATGATTTTGAGCCATATAAGCAAGGTTCGATTGATAGTTATTTGCGGCAAATATACTAAAAATTAAAAGTTTTTTTGATTCTTTTTTTGAAAAAAAATAGACCTTGAATTGTTTGATTTTTTAAGTAGATTAAGGGGTTGGGGCAAATAATTGCGCCGCCTCTTTTTTATTTATTTTGATTATTGGTGAATTGGTTTTGTTTGCTTTATTTCTTGTGTTGTAAATTTTTTTGTTCTTTCCTATGTTGGTTTAAGCACGAGCCTATAATCCGAACCGAAGTTGCATACCCTAAAAGGCTAGCAGCCGAAGATAAGATGTGTGGCCAAAGTGCCTATGTAATAGGATAATTGATTAATCTAGCAAATGTAGTTGGAGCGGTATTTTTCATTTTTCAGGTGGGGCGGTTTTTGCCCCGTCTGGAAAATGAAAAATAAAGGCCGTAATGTTTGAGGAGCTAATAGCCACCAGGGATACGAGCTTCA
>CAYJBP010000020.1:0-28508 GCA_964368605.1 uncultured Peptococcaceae bacterium
AAAAGTTAGTTTTATGGCATATTTATGATATAATAAAAATAAAATAACTAGGATAAAAATAAGCTAAAATTGCTGTCTTTAAGGGGTAATGATTGATCGGAAAGGAGCCTGATTATGAATATTACCGCGGCCTTGATGTTGTTTTTTTTGCTGGCTCTAATTTATATCTTAATTATCGAAGTATTTACCATTTTATTCCGCTTAACCGGTTTAACTTATGATAAAGCCCACTTTCAGGTAATATCAATGCTAACCAATAGCGGTTTTACCACCGTAGATAGCGAGGCTATTACCTCTTCTAAAATTCGCCGCAAAATTGCTAAATTAACAATTATTTTTGGTTACTTATTCACGGTAATCATTATGTCCAGTGTGGTAAACATCTTTTTATCGCTTAGCAATTCGGAACTAAACCATATGTGGAGCTCGGCTATTGTAGTTTTTATTGCGGCCGGCTTATTATTGATAATCCATCATTCTAATTTTGTCAAAAAATATGTAGATTATTATATTGGCAAAGTTGGCAAAAAAATGATGTATGGCAATCATTCTAATACAATTGTTTTAATGGATATTTATGGCGATAATGTTATGGCCGAAATTAGCCTTGCTCAAATGCCGCCGGAATTAGAAAATGTTATGCTTAAGGATTCGCGGCTAAAGGAAAAGCATAAAATCCAGCTGATTTTGATTAAACGCGATGAGCAAACCAAAAGTATTTTAAGTGGCGACGAAATATTTAAGCAAAATGATATTTTAGTTGTTTTTGGCAATTATAAAAATATCAAAACCTTATTCCATACCTAATAATTAATTTTGGCTTTTTATTGACTTATTTCTACATATATGGTATAATTTTTATTGTAAGAGGGAGTAGTTGGCATCATATGGTGGTCGGCTTATTTTAGCGCATTAGCTTTAATAACCTAGCCTAGATGTAATGTAATCGTCAAGACGTTGCAAAACCGGTTGCATTATAAGTAACGAGACTTTTACCGTTTCTTGGCGGTGGGGGTCTTTTTGATTTTTTAGGAGGAAATATGATTTATTTACTATTGATACTGGGTATGTTTGCTTTGATTAAAGGTGCGGATTTGTTTGTAGATGGCAGTAGCAGCATTGCCAAAAAGCTAAAGGTACCTGCGGTTATCATTGGTTTAACCATTGTTTCACTGGGGACAAGCCTGCCCGAGGCTGCCGTTAGTATTACGGCTTCTTTAAGTGGCAGCAATGATTTGGCCTTAAGCAATATTACCGGATCTAATATTTTTAACCTGATGATTGTGGCCGGGGTTTGCATAATTCTTAAACCCATCACATTTTCGCGGGAAATGATTAAGCGCGATTTTCCGGTAGCGCTTAGCGCCTCGGTATTGCTATTGGTATTTATTTTAGATGGTGTGATCAGCCGGATAGAAGCCGCAATTTTTTTAGTAGGCTGTATTGTTTATATTGTGGTATTGATTAAAGAGGCTAATAAAAATAAGCATAATAGTACCGAGCCGGTTATTGCCGTAGTGCCGGTTTGGCGCAGTGTATTATTGATTATAATTGGGGTTAGTGCCATTATTTTGGGTGGCGACTTGGTAGTTGATAATGCGGTAGCCATTGCCCGTAACTTTGGCTTGAGCGAAACGGTAATTGGCCTTACCATTGTGGCTATCGGCACCAGCCTGCCGGAATTGGTAACCAGCATAGTTGCTGCTAAAAAGGGCGAAAGCGATTTAGCCATGGGTAATGCGGTTGGTTCTTGTATTTTAAATATTCTCTTTATCATGGGTGCCTCGGCCTTGATTTCGCCAATTGCAGTAGCAGGGGATGCCTTATTCCATGTGGGCTTTATGCTTTTTTCAACCGCCTTATTATATGTATTGATCTTAACCCTAAAAACGGCAGGTCGCAAAGAGGGCATACTTTCGGTGCTGGTTTATGCCGCCTATATGGTAATAGTAATGATGGGTCAATAATAAAAATAAAATGTTTTAACCAATTTTTTGTTAAAAAATTGTTGGGATTTGGGGGCAGCGCACCCAGGTCTTAAGATGGATAGGCAAATTTTAGAAGGCTGGGCATATACTGTTGATACAGTTAAAAAAAAGGTTGTGATTTTATGCCCAGTCTATTCTTAAGCCCATCTACTCAAGAGTTTAACCCTTATATCACCGAAGGTAATGAAGAATATTATATGAACTTATTAGCCGATGCCTTAGAGCCGTACTTAATGGCCTTAGGCATTAATTATGGACGTAATGACCCTGCGCTTACGGTAGGTGGTTCGGTAGATTTATCTAATAGGGGCAATTATGATTTGCATTTGGCCTTGCATTCTAATGCTGCGCCGGAATCTTTAAGCGGCCAATTGCGAGGCCCTGATATGTATTATTATAGCAATAGTGCAGCAGGAAGTTATTATGCCAACTTAATAGCCGATGCTTTTAAGCAAATCTATCCTGATTATGAGCTGGTGGATACCAGGATTGGCGATAATCTTTATGAATTGGCCAATACTAAAGCCCCTGCTGTTTTGGTAGAGGTAGCCTATCATGATAATCTTGAGGATGCGCTGTGGATAATGGACAATATTGATTTGATGGCTAAAGCTTTGGCGATGGCCACCGCCACCTATTTTGGCTTGCCGTTTATCGAGCCGGAAGAGGTGCGGCAATGTACGGTTGTAACTTCCGGCTCTAACCTAAATATGCGTAGCTATCCATCTGTTAGTTCGGCTATTGTCACTAAAATACCTAATGGCAGTTTAGTTGATATTTATGGCCAAAGCGGCGATTGGTATTCGGTTGGCTATAATGGTTATAATGGTTTTGCAAATGGCGCCTATATTATGGGTAATTGTGTTCTTTAGGGTTTAATAGTTGTGATTTTTTATGCTATCTAAACCAATACAATAAAAATAAGCACAAATCCTAACCATTTTGATGGTCGGATTTGTGCTTATTTTGTGATAAAACTATTTAATCTTCTTCGCCGGGCCAGGTTTCCTTGATTCTTTCCTCGCTGATAATTGTATACAGTGTGCCGGCTTGGGCTGCTGCTATTGTTTCTTTTAGCTCGGCTACTTCAATCTCTAAAATTCTTGGCCCATAGTGGATTTTTAACTTGTCGCCTATGGCAATTTCGGCTCCTGCTTTGGCTTGGCGGCCATTTAGCTGCACTTTACCGGCATCGCAAACCTCTTTGGCTATCGTTCTTCTTTTAATAATTCTTGCTACTTTTAAATATTTATCTAAACGCATATATCCTCCTATTCTAACCCTTTGGCCTGATCCCATAGGGCATCTAATTTAGTTAAATCGGCATCTTTCCAGGCGATGTGCTCATTATCAAGCTGCGCCTCTATATAATCAAAACGACGTATAAATTTTTGAACGGTATGACGCAAGCTATCCTCGGCATCAACATCCATAAAGCGGGCTAAATTTACCAAGGCAAAAATTGCATCGCCCAATTCATCCTGCTTTTGGGCTTTTGTTTCGGCTGCCTTTAATTCTTCAATTTCCTCGGCTACCTTTTGCCAAGGGCCTGCTATATCCGGCCAATCAAAACCAACCCTGGCGGCTTTATCCTGCACTTTTTGCGCCAAAAGCAAAGATGGTAAATTAGTATTAACCTCCATAATATGCTTTTTGTCCTTTGCTTTGGCTTTTTCTTGGGCCTTGATTAGCTCCCATTCGCTTAAAACCTGCTCGGCCGTTTGCGCCTTGCCATCACTAAATACATGGGGATGACGCCTAATCATCTTACGATTAATATGGCCAATTACATCCTCAATATTAAAACGCCCTTCTTCCTCGGCAATATGGGCATGAAAAACTACCTGCAAAAGAACATCACCTAATTCCTCGGCCAGTAAATCATCATTGTTTTGCTCGATGGCATCAAAAACCTCATAGCTTTCTTCCAATAAATAACGCTTTAGGCTATGATGATCCTGCTTTTTATCCCAAGGACAACCGTTTTCGCCACGCAATTTGTCCATAATGGTTAGTAATTCTAACCATGATTGAGCTTTATTATTGATGTCCATAATTATACTCCTTTTTGTTGATTATTATTATTTTCAATTTTAGCCATCGCTTTACGAAAATAAAAGAAAAACAAAATTGTGGTGGTTGTTGCTGCCAAAACATCGGCAATCGATTCGGCTAAAAAGATGCTAAACACCTTGTTTTCGGCGGCAAAAAAGGGTGGTAAAATATAAATTAGGGGTATTAGTAAAATTACTTTGCGCAATAAGGCCAAAAACATCGATAGTTTGGCCTGGCCTAAGGCGATTAGGGTTTGCTGGCAAGACATTTGCAGGCTAAACAAAATATAGCCCCCAAAATAAATAGGCATTGCCCAGGCCGCATAGTCAATTAAGGCCTGATCTTGGGTAAATAAGGCGGCAAAAATATGGGGAAAAAACATCAAAACCAGCCAAAAAATTGTTATATAGAGGGCGGTGCTTTTTAGCAATAACTTAAAGGCCTCGCGCACCCTGGCTGCATTTGCTGCCCCAAAATTATAGCCGATAATCGGCACAGCACCCTGGCCAAGGCCTTGAACCGGCAGCATACATAGCTGCATAACCGAAGCCAAAATGGTCATCGCACCTACTGCTATATCGCCACCATAAAGTTGCAGGGATGAGTTAAAACTAATTATTACTAAACTTTCGGTAGAGCCCATAATAAAAGGCGAAATTCCCAAACTTAAAACAGGGCAAATAACCGGCCATTTAATGGGCATAAACTGTTTTTTTAGCTTTAAATTGGTTTTTTCGCCGGTTAAAAACTTAATTACCCAAGCCGCAGATATGGCCTGCGAAATAACTGTAGCCCAAGCCGCTCCCGCTACGCCAAGATCTAAGCCGAAAATAAAAATCGGATCTAAAATAATATTGATAGCCGCCCCGATTATCGTGGTTAACATGCTAACTTTGGCAAAACCTTGGGCGGTGATAAATGGGTTTAAGCTTAAGGTGGTCTGGACAAATATTGTACCTAAAATATAGATATTTAGGTACTGTTCGGCATAGATAATCGTATCGTCACTGGCGCCGAAAAGAAAGAGTAAATCTTGGCCAAAAACCCTAAAGATTACGGTTAAGCTTAAGGCAATAATCAAACCCAAAGAAAAACAGTTGGCCAGGATTTTTTCGGCGGCGATATAATCGCCTTGCCCCATTTTTACAGAGCAGCGCGAGCTGCCGCCCACGCCAATCAAATTACTAAAGGCCATAATCAAAATGATAATCGGAAAAGTAACACCCACCCCGGTTAGGGCGGTGGCGCCGATATCGGCAATGCGGCCAATATACATGCGATCGACCAAATTATAAAGCATATTAACGATTTGGGCGGTAATAGCAGGCACCGCAAGGCTGATTAATAGCTTTTTAACAGGCAAAATGCCCAAAGACTCTGTTGAATTATGCAAAATAGTTCTCCTAACTTAATAATAAAGTATATATATCAAAAAAAAACATAGACTATACAAAACATAAAAAATTGAGGCAACAATGTCTAAAAAGGAGGATTTATGATTAAAAAAATTAATATTAAGGCTTTAATTATCAGTATTGCCATCCCTTTATTAATTGGTTTTTTAGCAGGTCAAGTTAGTGCCGATAGCATGAGCCAATATCAGACTTTAGTGCAGCCACCTCTATCGCCGCCGGCCTTTTTATTCCCACTGGTTTGGACTATTCTTTATGTTTTAATGGGTATTTCCTTTTATTTAATCTGGCGAGCTATGGGCTTTGATAAGTCGCGCGCTTATTTGCTTTATGCCTTGCAGCTATTTTTTAATTTTGCCTGGACATTTATTTTCTTTAATCAACAGATGTATTTAGCTGCTTTTATTTGGCTTATTGCCTTATGGCTAATCGTTTTGGCAATGATTAAAAGCTTTGCTAAAATCGATAAAAGGGCTGCTTATTTGCAAATACCGTATCTGCTGTGGCTAACTTTTGCCGCCTATTTAAATTTGGCAATTTATATTTTAAACTAAGCCTGCGCCGCCTGTTTTTTTGCCTCTGCCCGAATTAAAATTAATTGAGCAGCAATACTAATGGCTATTTCGGCCGGGGTTTCGGCCTTAATCGGCAGGCCAATCGGGGTATAAATGCTTGCTAATTGCTCTTGGCTAAATCCTTCGGTCAAGAGCTTTTTATTGATGGTAGCAATTTTGGCTTTGCTGCCAATAACCCCAATATATTGGCAATCCTTAGTCATGGCCTGTTTTTGAATAATATAATCAAAGCTATGGCCACGAGTCATAATAATAAGATAATCGCTGCTATCGATGGTTATTAATTGGTCAATATCGCTTAAATCGCCACAAATTAGCTGCTTAGCCATGGGGAATAGCTCTTTAGATGTAAATTCCGGGCGATCGTCGATAACCACGCAATCAAAACTTAAGTTGGCCAAAACCGGTACCAAATCCTGGGCAATATGGCCACCACCAAAAATTAGAACCCTGCCCGGTTGGCGCAGCGGCTCGATATAATAGGGGCAATCATTAATATCTACCTTTTGTGGCTGGTAGCTAATATAGGGGCTTAAGGCAGATTCTGCTAAATCTAAGCCACTTAAGCCATCTTCTTTGCTATATAAGCCCATTTGCCAATTTTGATTAAGGCAGGTAATTAGCCATAAATCATGCCCTTGTTTAAGGCTTTGAATAATTTTTTGGCAAAAAATGGCCAAATTAGGCTGATTATGGGCGATATACTGAAAACAAATAAGCACATTGCCGCCGCAAACCATGCCTAAGTCCTCCACTTGATTGGGGCTAAGCTGAAAAGGCTTAAGATAAGATTTTTTTTCGGCTAGGGCAATTAAGGCCAATTCGCCGGCTTTAAATTCGATGGCGCCACCGCCAATTGTGCCATAAAGGCGACCATTTTTATTATAAAGCATCCTAGCTCCTGCTCCACGGGGTGCCGAGCCTTTATCGGCCACCACGCTAATTAGCATTAAATCCTGGGCGTCTGCAATTTGCTCTTGAATTAGGGTAAATAATTTTTCCATAGTTTAACTTCCTTTATAGTTAATCATATTATTATATCAAATAATTTTTTGCTTGTATAGTAATTTTTGAGTAATTGATATTGCTTTAATAAATAAACTTGAAAAAACTATCTATATATGATAGAATAGATATGTTATAAAATTTTAAGAGGTAGGTGTTAATGATGAAAATTATGGAGTCTGCCGAAAATTATTTAGAGGCGATTTTAATGCTTGGCCAAAATCAAGAATTTGTCCGTTCGATTGATGTGGCTAATAAATTAGGTTTTAGTAAGCCAAGCGTAAGTTTTGCTATGAAAAAACTGCGCGAAAACGGTTATATTATTATGGAGGATAATGGTCATTTGATTTTAACCGCCAGCGGCAGGGAAATTGCCGAAGATATTTTGGAAAGACATCAGGTTTTAACTGCCTTTTTAATGGATATGGGGGTTGATTCCCAAACCGCCCATGAGGATGCTTGTAGAATGGAGCATGTAATTAGTGCTCTTAGCTTTGACAAGATTAAAGAGCATATTGATAAGCATCATCGTAAATAAATTTTTAAACGTTTAAGGAGCAAACCATGACCAGTATTTATGATATTTTGCAAGAAAGAGGCTTTATCGAGCAATGCACCAATGAGCAGGAAGTGCGTGAGCTGCTCGAAAAAGAATCTGTAACTTTTTATGTAGGTTTCGACCCTACTGCCAATAGTTTGCATGTAGGCCATTTTATCCCGGTGATGATGATGATGCATATGCAAAAAGCAGGCCATCGTCCGATTGCCTTAGTAGGCGGCGGCACCGGCATGATTGGCGACCCCTCCGGCCGCACAGATATGCGCCAATTTATGACTAAAGAAATTATCGATGCCAATTGCAATGCCTTTAAAGACCAGCTATCACGCTTTATCCGTTTTGATGATCAGGATGGAGCAATTTTGGTTAATAATGGCGATTGGCTACTTGATTTAAATTATATCGAGTTTTTGCGTGATTATGGCCGCTTTTTCTCGGTTAATCGTATGCTTAGTGCCGAATGCTTTAAAAGGCGGATGGAAGTTGGCCTTACCTTTTTAGAATTTAACTATATGTTAATGCAAGCCTATGACTTTTTAGAGCTAAACCGCCGCTATGGTGCATCTTTGCAAATGGGTGGCAATGATCAGTGGTCTAATATTATAGCCGGCGCCGATTTAATCAGAAGGGTTGAATCTAAAAGTGCCTATGGCCTTACCGTTAAGCTTTTGGTTACCTCGGCCGGCCATAAAATGGGCAAAACCGCAGGCGGAGCAGTATGGCTCGATCGGGAGAGAACTTCGCCCTATGAATTTTATCAATATTGGCGTAATATCGATGATGCCGACGTGCTTAATTGCCTAAGTTTATTAACATTTTTACCGATGGACGAAATTAGAGCAATGACTGCTGAAGGTGCTGATATCAATGCGGCTAAAGCACGTTTAGCCTGGGAGATTACCGCCTTAATTCATAGTAGTGAGGATGCCGATCAAGCCCAAGCGGCAGCCCTGGCTCTGTTTAGCGGCGGCGGTGATTTAAGCAATATGCCCACTACCGAAATTACTCAAGCCCAGCTTGATGCCGAAATGAATATTATCGGCCTCTTGTTGGAGGCTAAACTAATAGCTTCCAATAGCGAGGGCAGGCGCTTGATAAAAGATGGCGGCATCTATTTGAATAATCAAAGAATAGCCACAATCGATACTTTAATTACTAAAGCCGATTTTGCCGAAGGCCATGCCCTGTTGCGCAAAGGTAAAAAAGTGTACCATAAAATAGTAATTGTTGATTAAAGCTTTGCCGGAATATGATCGGGCCCAAAAGAATGGGGCAATAATTCAGCCAGGCTATGAATAAGATAATCGTTGCTGTTTTTAGCAACGATTATTTTAAAATTTGGCGGGCAAAATTCGGCCATCCACTGGCGACAAATGCCGCAAGGATAAAAATAATCTAAGCTTTGATCAGGGTTTTGGCGGCTTTTGCCAATAATAACGATTGCCAAAAACTCTTTTTCACCGGCTAAAATTGCATTACTAAAGGCCGTTCTTTCGGCGCAAATAGTAGCCGAATAAGAGGCGTTTTCGATATTTGCACCCCGATAAATTTGCTGTTTAGGGCAAAGCAAAGCTGCTCCCACCATTATTTGCGAATAGGGGCTATAGGCCATATTTAAGGCTTGCTCGGCATTGCTGATAAGCTGTTTAATTATGTCGTTGTTTATGATCATATTGATGCACCTCGTTTTAATTTATTGTTGCTATATCTATACTTATTATTAATACCTATCATAACATAAAGGAGAAAAGAAATGCAATATATTCATCAAATGCAAAATACTTGTGCTAAGGCGGTAATCATCGATATCGAGCATGGTATTATCGAAAATGTTAAGTTTATTAATGGCTGCGATGGTAATTTAAAATCGATTGGTCTTTTGGTAAAAGGCCAGGATGCCTTACATATTGCCCAAACTCTAAACGGGGTAATTTGTGCAGGTCGCCCTACTTCTTGCGGCGATCAATTATCTAAAGGTCTACTTTTGGCCTTAGCTGCCGAAAGCGAAAGTATTGCCTAAATGTTAGCCAATAATTCGGCCAAAATAAATAAACATAGCCCGCAGCCGCAGGAAGATAGCGGTTATTTGCGCCTGGTTTTAACCATAGCTTTGCCGATTGTGCTGCAAAGCCTGGTTGGGGTAGGCTTAAATATGGTCGATACCTTAATGATTGGCCTATTGGGGGTAGATCAATTGGCGGCTGTTGGGGCTGCCAATCGGCTTTTTTATATTTTTATGATGTTTTGCTTTGGCCTTTATAGTGGCACTTCTATATATTCCGCCCAATATTGGGGGGTAAAAGATATGGGCGGTATTCATAAAGTTTTTGCCGTCAAAATCTATTTAGGTAGCCTTTTGGCCTTTATTTTTATGAGCGTGGCAATTTTATTCCCCGATCAATTTATCAGCCTTTTTATCGAAGAAGAGCCGGTAAAGGCTATGGCTAAAGAATATTTAAATGTAATTTGGATTTCCTATATTTTTATGGCCATATCCTATGCTATCGCCTATATTTGCCGTTCTTTCCATAAATTAATTATGCCTACCATTATCAATTTGGTGGCTTTGATTATTAATACCATCCTAAATTATGGACTGATTTTCGGCAATTTTGGCCTGCCGGAGCTGGGCATTGCCGGGGCAGCCTGGGCCACGGTTATCGCTCGCATTGCCGAAATGAGCTTGCTTATTGCCATGATTGCCATCTCTAAAAATCATCCCTTAAAGGCCAAGCTTAAAAACCTTTTGGCCTGGGATAAGCCTTTGGCCAAACAAATTATCAAAACCACTTTGCCGGTTTTAACTACCGAAGGGGCCTGGGGCATTGGTAATAGTATGCTTTATGTGGCTTATGGCCTATTAGGCTCGGTGGCCTTAGCTGTTACCCAGGTAGCGGCCGTGATTAATGAATTGTTCCAAACCTTTTTTTATGGGATAGGCGTGTCGTCGGCGGTGATTATCGGTAATGAATTAGGGCGCAGCCAATTGGCCAAGGCCTATCAACGTGGGCGTCAGTTTATAATTATTACCTTGGTTTTAGGGGCTTTTGCTACAGTAGCCCTTATGCTTAGCCGCAGCTATATTGCTAATTTTTATAACTTCGACCAAGTAACCAATCAGGTTTTGGTAAATACCTTATTGGTCTATGCCATATTTATTCCGGCTAAAATGCTATCTTATGTATTAATTTGTGGTGTTTTGCGCGGCGGCGGCGATACCAAATATACCATGTATTTTGATATCGGCTCGATTTGGCTAATGGGCATACCGCTTGCCTTTTTGGCGGCAGGTGTTTGGGGATTATCGCTACCGATGGTGGTGGCACTGGCCTTTAGTGAAGAATTTGTTAAATGCGCTTTTATGTTGCAGCGCTTTTTTAGCCGTAAATGGCTTAATGTTTTAATATAAATACAGGTAAAGTGTACTTGGATACAGAATATTAATAGTAGGTTTAATTTTGCTTGTTGAATAGGAGAAATTATGATTATACCTGAAAATTTGAATGATGCTCAAAGGGAGGCTGTGTTGGCCGATGAGGCGGCTATTTTGGTTGTAGCCGGTGCCGGTAGTGGTAAAACCAAGGTTTTGGTAAGCCGTATTGCCTATTTATTGGCCGAGCAAAAGCTGGATAGCAGCGAAATTATGGCCGTAACCTTTACCAATAAAGCAGCCAAGGAAATGCGTGAAAGATTATGGCAGATGACGGGCCTTTCCACCCGTATGATGTGGATTGGTACATTCCATGCCCTTTGTGGGCGTATTTTGCGTGCCGAGGGTAAATATCTGGCACCACTTACGGCCGAATTCAATATTTTTGACGATACCGACAGTAAAAATATCATCAAAAGGATTTTAATCGACTTAAATTTAAGTGAGGATAAAAAATTCCATCATTATGCAGTTTTAAATGCGATTAGCGAAGCCAAAAATAGTTTGCTTAGCCCGGATCAATATGCAGCCCAGGCAGCAGATAGCTGGCAAAGCGAAATTGCCAAAATATATGGGCGCTACGAGCAGGCTTTAACGGCCAATAATGCCCTCGATTTTGACGATTTAATTGTTAAAACAGTTAAGCTATTACAAAGAGAAAAGGCTGTGCTAAGCTATTATCAGCAGCGCTTTAAGCATATTTTGGTCGATGAATATCAAGATACCAATCATAGCCAATATATGCTGGTTAAGCTCTTAACCGGCCAAAACGGCAATTTATTTGTCGTGGGCGATCCCGATCAATCGATTTATCGTTGGCGTGGTGCCGATATTAGCAATATCCTAGATTTTAACAGGGATTATCCCAATTGTAAGGAAATTAAACTGGTCGATAATTATCGATCCAGCCAAAATATTTTGGATGCGGCCAATGCCTTAATCGCCAATAATCAAAATCGCAAGCCCAAAGATTTGATTGCCGCCAAGGGGGCCGGCGAAAAAATATCGCTTCATTATGCCGCAGACGATCGGGAAGAGGCCTTTTATATTACCGATACGATTTTGCGCCTCAAAGAAGATGGCTTTAATTATAGCGATTGTGTAATTTTATACCGCACCCATGGTCAAAGCCGTGTTTTAGAGGATCAATGCCGTCGCTTTAGCATCCCGTATCGGGTTTATGGCGGTATGAAATTCTATGATCGCAAAGAGGTTAAAGATACCTTGGCCTATCTTAGGGTTTTGGCCAATAATAAAGATGGCGAGGCCTTAAATCGTATCTATAATGAGCCTAAACGGGGTATTGGCAAGGCAACTTGGGATAAATTATTGCAGGTTGCGGCGGTAAATGGCCTAAGTGCCTATCAAGTTTTAGGTCGCCTGGATTTGCTGGAGGAGCTTAATAATGCCGCCTTACGCCGCCTGGAGCATTTGCATCAGATTTTAAGCGAGCTAACCGCCTTTGCCAAAACAGCATCGATTAAAGATTTGCTGGAGCGAATTTGGCAGGATAGCGGCTATTATGACATGCTGGAAGGCCTGCCCGATGGCAGCGACCGCAAGGAGATTTTGGCCGAATTATTCAATATAGCGGCCTCCTTCGACGAGGATTATGCCGACATCGTAGCCTATGCCGAGGAGGAGATTATCAGCCCCTTATGCACATTCTTAGCCCAGCTAGCCCTAGCTACCGATATGGATAATCAAGGCGAAGGCGAGCAATCTTATTTAACATTGATGACTATGCATGCCGCCAAAGGCTTAGAATTTCCGATTGTATTTTTAAGCGGCATGGAGGACGGGCTTTTTCCTCATCAGCGGGTTTTGCTGAGCATGAATGAAGATGAAATGGAAGAAGAAAGAAGGCTTTGTTATGTAGGCCTAACCCGTGCCGAAGAGCGTCTTTATCTTAGCGTGGCGCATCGTCGCCAGGTGCGTGGCCATTATGAACGCAGCCGTCCCTCGCGCTTTATTGGCGAATTGCCCACCGATATGATGGAAAAAAGCGGCCTTTTAGCCTATAAGCCGCCGGAAAGGCAAGTTAAAAGCACCGTTTATACCGATAATGTTTTTGCGCCCACCGTTAAACCTAAAGAAGTGGTTAAAGAGGCCGATAATGTCCAGGTATTAAAAGTTGGTGATAAAGTTCGGCATGCCAAATTTGGCGACGGTATGGTTGTTGCAGTGGAGGGCAGCGGCGATAAGCTGGCTTTAACGGTAGCTTTCCCCGGCCAGGGCCTTAAAAAACTATTATGGCGCTATGCCCCTTTGCAACGGGTATAACTGCGCTTTTTGGGATTAAATATTGTTTTGGGTATAATAAGCAGGGATGGGATTAATTCTGTCCCTGCTTATTGAATATTTATGGCTTGCGGAGGATAAATGATGGATAAAAACTTAGCTAAAGAGCAGGTTGATAGCTTAAGGAAGGATATAGAGCGCTATAATCAAGCTTATTACGAAAATGATAATCCCCTAATCAGCGATGGCGATTATGATTTGCTATTTCGCAAATTGCAGAGCTTAGAGGAGGAATTTCCCGATTTAGCCGATCCCAATTCGCCTACTCAAAGGGTGGGCGGCTTGCGCTTGGCCAAATTTGCGCCGCTTAAGCATCCGACGGCTCTGCTGTCTTTGGATAATGCCTTTGATTGGCCGGGAATTTTGGCTTTTAAAAATCGGCTGCTAAAAAATAGCGATTTAAGCGACCCCCCATTTTTGATAGAGTGGAAAATAGATGGCCTATCGATTGCCATCACTTATCGTGACGGCCAATTCTACTCGGCTGCCACCCGAGGCGATGGCCTAATCGGCGAGAATGTTACTGCCAATGTGGCTACTATTGCTGCGCTTCCTAAGCGCCTAAGCAGGCCTTTACCAATGATTTGTTTGCGAGGGGAAATTTATTTAGCCAAAGAAGATTTTAGCAATTTAAATGCCGCCCGTGCCGAAATGGGCGAAAAATTATTTGCTAATGCCCGCAATGCAGCGGCCGGTTCTTTAAGGCAATTGGATGCCGCAATAACCGCCCAAAGGCCGCTCTCGATTTTTCTTTATGATATAATTGCCGCCGAAGGGGTGGCCGATTTACCTCAAAACCAGGAGGAATTATTACACTTTTTGGCCGATTTAGGCTTGCCGATTAATAGTGATTATCAATTGATTGCTGAAGAAAATCACTTGCAAAATTATTTGATCGAGGCACAAAATAAGCGTCATAGTTTGGCTTATGATATAGATGGCTTGGTGATTAAGCTTAATGATATAGCCCAAAGAGCAGATATTGGCTATACTTCACGCTTCCCCAAGTGGGCGATAGCCTATAAGTTTCCGGCCGAGGTGGCCGAAACGGTTATCGAGGATATTATTATTGGTGTGGGGCGCACCGGCAGCCTTACCCCCACCGCCGTTTTTAAGCCGGTTAACCTGGCCGGCACCGTGGTAAGCCGAGCTAGCCTGCATAATGAGGATTATATTATCGAAAAAGGCATTTGCTTAGGCGATACGGTTTTAATCCATAAAGCCGGCGATATCATTCCCGAAGTGCTGAATGTGCTGCCTCAAAAAAGGCCGTCGGAAGCAATTCCCTATCAAATGCCCAAAACCTGCCCGGCCTGCGCAACTGCGGCGATTAGAGAAGATGGCGAAGCCGCTTGGCGTTGCCCAAACTTGCAGTGCCCGGCACGGGTAAAGGAAATGATAGCTTATTTTGCCTCCAAAAAAGCGATGGATATTGATGGCTTGGGCATAGCGATTATCGAGCAGTTACTGGATGCTAACTTGATTGCCGATATGGCTGATATTTATCATTTAAAGGCCGAGAATATTGCCGCCTTGCCTCGTTTGGGCGAAAAATCGGCCGCTAATTTATTGGCTGCGATTGATAAAAGTAAAAATATGCCTCTAAGCAGGCTATTAACGGCCTTAGGTATTCGCTTTGTAGGGGAGAAAGCCGCCCAATTATTGGCCGAAAACTTTAAGGATTTGGATGCAATTATGGTAGCTAGTGAGGAACAATTAACTGCCATTGATGGCTTGGGTATTAAGATAGCGGCTGCGATTATTGATTATTTTAAACAGGATGATAATTTACAATTAATGGCTAAATTTAAGGATGCCGGCTTAAATACTAAAGGAGAGCAGCCGATTTTAAATGGGGTTTTAGCAGGTAAAAGCTTTGTGATTAGTGGCACTTTGCCGGATATTAGCCGTGATCAAGCCAAGCAGATTTTGCAGGATAATGGGGCTAAGGTTATGGCTGCGATTAGTAAAAAAACCGATTACTTGCTCCTGGGCGAAAATGGTGGCAGCAAAGTGGCCAAGGCCGAAAGCTTAGAAATTAAGATTTTATCTTGGGCGGAGCTTGCCAAAATGCTTAACTTGTAATATAATATATAATAGGATAATTTAGTAAACCTTAAAAAACCAAAGGAGGGTTGGCTTATGACCGATCAACATCTAAGTCCGGAGCTTAATAAAGCTTATGCTGCAGAAAATAGGGCAATTTTTAATCATAAAAAGGTCTTTGCCCTCAATATTATGGGTGCGCCCGGTTCGGGCAAAACTGCTTTGCTGGAAACTATCCTGCGCTTTTTGCAACAGTTTTTAAGGGTTGCGGTAATTGAGGGCGATTTAGCCACCGCCCGTGATGCCCAGCGAATTTCGGCCTGTGGCGTAAATGTTGTGCAAATTAATACCGACGATAGCGGCTATCTTGATGCCTCGATGGTTAATCGTGTTTTACCTGGCTTTTACTTAGATGATATCGATATGATTATTATCGAAAATGTGGGTGATTTGATATATCCTGCCGCCTATGATTTGGGCGAAGATTGCCGTATGGTGGTGCTAAGCATTGCCGAAGGAGCCGATAAGCCTGCTAAATACCCCAAGGCTTTTCAGTCATCACATATTACAGCCATCAATAAGGTGGATATTTTAGATACGGTAGATTTTAAATTGCCGGATATGGAAACAGATATTTTAGCTGTTAATCCGCAAATGGAAATATTCTATACCTCTTGCCGAGTTGGTCAAGTGCAGGGTGTGGATCAATTGGCCGATTATTTAATTAGCCTGGTTAAGGCCAAAAAGCTGGCCGAAGATTAATGGCTACAACCGGGCGCTGGCAAATTAGGGTTAAGGGGATTGTGCAGGGGGTTGGCTTTAGACCCTTTGTTTTTCAGCTGGCCAAAAGCCATAATTTAAGCGGCTGGGTTAATAATGATAGCCAAGGCGTTTTATTGGAAATTGAAGGCGAAATGGCCGCTTTACAGGCCTTTAAGCAGGATTTGCTTAATAAAAAGCCACCTTTGGCCAGGATTGATCAAATTATAGTTGATTCGCTTAAGCAACTATATAGCAGCGATTTTGTTATTAGTGCCAGCAAGGGCGGCTTTAAACAAACTTTAATTGCTGCCGATACCGCCCCTTGTGCCGATTGTTTGTCCGAAATGGCCGATATTAACGGACGTTTTTATCAATACCCATTTTTGAATTGTACCAATTGCGGGCCTCGCTTTACAATTATCGAAAATTTGCCTTATGATCGTCCATATACCACCATGAAGGATTTTGATTTTTGCGAGGATTGTGCGTCCGAATATGCCGACCCTTTTAATCGACGTTTTCATGCTCAGCCTATTGCCTGCGCCAAATGTGGGCCTAGGCTTACTTTTGATGATGGGCATGGTTTTAGCGAGCAGAATGCCTTGGCTAAGGCCATCACTTTTTTAAAACAAGGCAAAATTGTGGCGATTAAAGGCTTGGGTGGTTATCATTTAGCCTGCGATGCTTTTAATAATAATGCCGTGCTTAAACTGCGACAACGTAAAATGCGCGAGGCTAAACCATTTGCTATTATGATGGCCGAGCAAGAGCATATTAAAAAATACTGCCTGGTAAATGATAAAGAATGGCAATTGTTAAATAGTGCTCGTCGTCCGATTATGCTCTTGGCAAAAAGGGATGGCGCAGAGCCTGCTTTGTCTAAAAATATTGCTCTTTATGAACGTTTTTGGGGAGTAATGCTACCCTATACACCGCTGCATTATTTGCTGATGGCCGAATTTAAGGCGCTGGTGATGACCAGTGCCAATATCAGCGATTTGCCGCTGGCCTATACCGAGCAGGATTGGGCGGAAATTAGCTTTTTGGCCGATGCTTGCCTAAGCCATAATCGCCCGATTTTTAGACCAAATGATGATTCGGTAATGTTTTATCAGGATAATCAAAGCTACTTCATTAGGCGGAGCAGGGGTTTTGCTCCCGAGCCAATTGTTTTACCTAAAGCTGAATTGCCGATTTTGGCTTTAGGTGGCGAGCAAAAGAATGCTTTTTGCCTGGCGCAAAATGGCCAAGCTTTTTTAAGCCAGCATATTGGCGAGTTGGCGCAATACGCCACCTTTAGCCGATATAAGGCCGAGATTGACTATTTTAAGCAAATGTTTGCGCTTGAGCCGCAAATTTTGGCTTATGACTATCATCCCGATTATACCAATCATGCTTATGCCGAGCAAATTTTGGCCGAGGCTAAGGCGCAAGGTAAAAATATGCAGGGCTTAAAAGTGCAACATCATCATGCGCATTTAGCTGCTGTTTTAGCCGAATATCAGCTGGATGAGCCGGCAATTGGTTTTATTTTTGATGGCAGTGGCTATGGCTTAGACGGCCGGATTTGGGGTGGCGAAACTTTAATTGGCGATTGCCAAAAATTTGAGCGTTATGCCCATTTAGCTTATTTGCCCTTAATCGGCGGCGAGCAGGCTATTTATCAGCCTTGGCGCTTAAGTTATGCCCTTTTAGCTGCGATTGGGCATGAAGATTGCTTTGATTGGCCGCCGGAATTGCCTTTGATTAAAAGGATGGCCGAACAAGGCGTGAATACCATTTTAAGCAGCGGCTTAGGGCGCCTTTTTGATGGGGTATCTAATTTATTATGGCCACGTGAGCAAATAGATTATGAGGGGCAGGCGGCGATTATTTTAGAAAATAGCCTGCTAAAAGGGCAGGGTGCTTATCATTTTGATTTGATTAAGCCCACCGATGGCCCTTGGCAATGGGATTGGCGGCCATTAATTTCAGAGCTTATGGCCGATAAAGAAAAAAATATCGACTTGGGTTTAATTGCCTATCGCTTTCAGCAGGCAATTTGCCTAATTTGCCTTAAAACTGCTCGCCAAATTAGGGCAGAACAAGGCCTAGATAAAATAGTTTTAGCAGGTGGTTGTTGGCAAAATCGTCATTTGCTAAGCGATACTCGTCAATTATTGATGGATGATGGTTTTAGTGTATACACTAATAGTTTGCTGCCGACCAATGATGGAGGCTTGGCTTTTGGCCAGGCAGCTGTGGCGGCGGCCAATTGGGTTAAGGAGGACTAATATGTGTTTAGCAATTGCCGGTAAGGTAGTAGAGATAGCAGGGGATATGGCAATTATTGATTATGATGGCCTGCGCAAAAAGGCGGCTTGGTTATTATTTCCTAATTTAAAAGTGGCCGATTATGTTTTGGTGCATGCCGGCTTTATTATCCAGGTTTTGGATGAAGATTATGGCAAAGAGCTGCAGCAACTAAATCGGGAGGCCGGCATGTATGGGCAAGGATAATTTTTATCAGCAAAGCCGCAATCCTCAAAATATACAATTGATTTTGACCGAAATAAATAATATTTTATTTCATAATAATTTGCAAGAAAAGCCTATCACAATTATGGAGGTTTGTGGCACACATACCCATGCCATAGCCAAGGCTGCTTTAAAGAAAATTTTGCCTACTAATATTAATTTAGTTTCCGGGCCGGGTTGCCCGGTTTGTGTTACGCCGCCCGATATTTTGGCCTTTGCCTTGGCTTTAGCTAAGCAAGAGCAGATAATTATCAGCAGTTTTGGCGATATGCTTAAAGTGCCTTTGGCCGATAATAGCCTGCTAAAGATGCGTGGTTTGGGGGCGAATATTCATTTGGCCACCTCGCCTTTAGATGCTCTTAATTTGGCTATAGCTAAGCCTAATCAGCAAATTGTATTTTTAGCAGTTGGTTTCGAAACCACCGCCCCTTTAACGGCGGCTGCTGTTAAAATGGCTGCTGAGCAGGGGATAGCTAATTTTTCGATTATCAATGGTCATCGCTTAATGCCGCAGGCTTTACGGGCATTGCTGGCTAAAAATCATCATATAGATGGCCTTTTATGCCCGGGGCATGTGGCGGCGGTTACCGGATCTGCTTATTTTGATTTTGTGGCCGCTGAGCTGGCCATGCCGGCAGCCATTGCCGGTTTTGAGCCACCGGAAATTATGCTGGCCTTAAAAAATATTCTTGAGCAAATGGTAATATCATCAAAAAAAGTGGTTAATTGTTACCCGGTTGCGGTAAAAGCGCAGGGCTCAGTAATAGCTAAAAACCTGTTAGATGAGGTTTTTGCTATTACTGATGGTATGTGGCGTGGTTTGGGGCAAATTGAGGGTAGCGCCTTAGAATTAAATGAGGCCTATGCTGCCTTTGCGGCCGAAAAACGCTTTGATATTGATTATCAGCTGCCGCCTACTCAACAAGGCTGTGCCTGCGGCGCAATTTTAAGAGGCGAAATAACACCTCGTCAATGTAAGCTTTTTGGCAAATTTTGCCATCCGGGGCAACCTTTGGGGGCTTGTATGGTGTCTCAGGAAGGCAGTTGCGCTGCGGCTTATCATTATGAAGGGGGTAATTTATGAGCGAAAAATATATAACCATGGCCCATGGTGCCGGCGGACGTGCTTATCAGGAATTGGTGGAGCAAATTTTTAGGCCGGCTTTTGATAATGACTATTTAAACCAATTAGGAGATAGCGCCGTATGCCCTGTAATCGGTAGTAATTTAGCCTTTACTACCGATAGTTTTGTGATAACGCCTCGGTTTTTCCCGGGCGGTGATATCGGCAAATTGGCGGTGGCCGGCACTGTTAATGATTTGGCGATGAGCGGTGCCAGGCCTTATTATCTTACCTGCTCCTTAATTTTGGAGGTTGGTTTGCCTTTTAGCGAGCTAAAGGCTATTATCAATTCGATGGCGCAGGCTGCTAAGCAGGCTAATATTAAAATTGTTAGCGGCGACACCAAGGTTGTAGCTAAGGGGCAGGCCGATGGCATTTATATTAATACGGCAGGGATTGGCTTTTTTGAGCAAGCACCATTAAATGTTAAGCCCAAGCTAGGCGATGTGATTATTCTTAGTGGTAATTTGGCTGAGCATGGCCTGGCTATTTTGGCTGCTCGTGAAGGCTTAGATTTTGACCCACCTTTAGCCAGCGATGTTGCTCCTTTAGCCGAGCCGATTGGCGGATTATGTAAAGAAATAGCAGATATCAGTTGCTTACGCGACCCAACTCGTGGTGGTTTAGCTTCGGTTTTGCATGAATGGGCCGATGCTGCCACTTTAAGCATCGAAATTGATGAAAGCAGTATCCCGATGGCTAAAAATACGGCTATGGCCGCTAAGATTTTGGGTATCGACCCATTATATGTTGCAAATGAAGGTAAATTTGTTGCGGCTTTGCCATCTGATCAAGCCGAACAGGCATTGGCTATTTTGGCTAAATTTGATTTAACAAAAGATGCGGCTGTTATTGGCCGAGTAATTGAGCCTTTAGCAGGTGCTCCCTTAATTATGCGCACCCCTTATGGTGGGCAAAGAATAGTGCCCAAGCCGGAAGGCGAATTATTGCCGCGTATTTGCTAGCTTTAAGGGTATTATTCGAAGCCAGTTCGGATGTACCGGTATTGATTTGTTTTGATATTATGGATTTTGGAGTGTTTTTCTTGACTTGGTTTTTTGTTGCCTGTTGTTAGCTGGATTGTAGACTATCTACGTTTAGCTGCGGCTTTGCGAAGCAAAGGCCAGCTAGATTGGGCATGCCTGTAGTGTTGACTCGTCTGCTTTTGCTAGTTTAATCAGTTATCCTATTACATAGGTACTTTGGCCATCTGTCTTATCTTCGGTGCTTAGTCTTTTAGGATATTTAAGTTGGTTCAAATTATATCGTTTCTCTAAGTTCCTAAATATTTTTCAAACCTATTGAATAGAAATATCCTATAAAAGTTTGTATGGATAAAGCAAGAGAACCAATGGTATTAACCGATGGTTCTCTTTTTTTATGGAGAAATTATAGTATTCAAGCCATGCTTCATCGCTATTAATAGCCATTATAGCATGCTTTTTATAAAGCCCTTACTTAATGTTATAGCATCTACTGTAATGATGTCAATCCTTTAAGTTAAATTTAGTTGGCAGCTTTATGGAAAGCTTTATCTATTGCCAAAATTATCTAAGCAAAAATAATCAGCCAGGATAGCCAAAGGGTCGTTTAGTTTAAGCGGCTTTTTGATGTTAATATAATTTTGGCGATTATCAATAAGCTGCATAATTTGCCTGCTATCTTTAGCCAGCAAATCATTTAAATTGATCATTTGATGGCTAAAACCTAAATCGCTGCCAAAGTTGGCGCCTTTATTGCTATAATAAATTGGCAAAACAGGGATACTTTGATTAAGGGCGATAATCATAGCATGAAAGCGAATTGCCATAATTTGCCGACATTGCTTGATAGCCTTGATAATCTGCAAAGCATCCTCGCTATGATGATAAATTAGGTCAATCATTTGCGGATGCTGCGCTTTTTGTTTAATTAATTCGGCCAGTTGCAAATCCGAATTAGGGCTGCTGCTAAGGGCTAAAAAGGCTAGTTTTTCTTGGCTGTGCTTAATATAATTATCGGCCAAATTGATAAAAAAATGGGCATATTGGCTGTTTTGCGCTGCGTTTTTACTGCTTAAAAGGGCAATACCCAGCCCATATTTGGCTATTTGGGGAGGAATATTATAAATGCTATGCCAAAGAATATCGCTGGCCAGATAAGCTTTATTGCCGATGATTTTTTGTGCATACTTATATGAAGCTTGATCACGAGCAATTAGCAAATCGGCGCAGGCAATTTCGCTTTTAACGGCATTTTCGGTATGATGATTAATAAATGGGCCGATATTGCAACCGATAATCAGGTATTTTAAGCCCTGGCTCGCAAGGCTTTTGAGGGCGGCAATATTGCGGCTGCGATAGAAGATCCCGGCATTGCGAGAACCCTGCAATACCGAACCGCCCAGCAAAATAATATAGCCGAAAAAATTAGCAGGATAATTAATTGCAACTTGATATAGCTCGACATTTGTTAATTTGCAATGGGGATAGCCTGCTAATAATTGACGATAAAAAAATTGCTTATCCTCGCTGCAATAAAGATAGAAATCGATATTGGGGAAATAGGATAAAAGCCGCATTATCATTAAATCATCACCAAAATTTTGATCGACAAAGGCCTTTAGATATACTTTTAGCAATAGTTTTACCTCTATTTAAAGCTTTTAACTATAATATGCCAGATAAGGTTAAATATACCGCTAATCCAAAGCTCGGAATATCCTGAAAATAGTAAGCATTATTATTAATTAATAAAAATATAACCCAAATTATCGCACGCCTATTATAATTGAATTTGCGTATAAAAAATGGATATTTTGGTACAATAATCAAAAAACTATTATCAGAGGTGGCTTATGCAAGCTTGGGCTTTTTTGATTATTGCGGCTTTAGCCGGGGTTTTAATGGCCTTGCAGGGGGCAATAAATGGTGCTTTAAGTAAAGTTATCGGCACTTTAGAAGGCAGCTTTTTGCTGCATGTGGTTGGTTTAACCATTGTTGCTTTATTATTATTTGTGTTTGGGCTAGGCGATGGCTCTTTGGCCAAAATGCAACAAGCCCCCTGGTATTTATATTTAGGTGGGGTTTTGAATGTGCTGATTATTTATGGGGTGATGGTGGCAATTGCCAAAAGTGGTGCCGGTAATGCCACTACCGCCATAATTTGCGGCCAGCTAACATTTGCCCTAATCATCGATAGTTTTGGTCTGTTTGGCCTGGAAAAAGTGCCGTTTAGCTGGCTAAAGGGTGCTGGCCTATTATTGATGGGCTTAGCTGCGCGTTTGATTTTGGCCAAGCCCGGTTAATTCGGTTAAAGTAAATATCAAAAAAATTTTAAATTGACTAAATTTTTTTTGCAATTTTACCAATAATATGGTAAAATATAATTGTATAGTAAAGTTAGCATTTTGAGGGGATAAATATGTTAACCAATTTTAAATCCTGGCTTCTAAATGCACCAATTGGCAAAAAGTTTTTGCCAATTCAAATTATCATATATAGCTTAGTGTTATTAATAACGATACTTACCGTAACAGCGGTAATTACGGTAAATAATAGCAGCAGGCTTATTATTGATGAGAATGTGCGCGATCGCGAAGCCTTAAGCCAAATTGTGCGCACCATGTATGTATGCCGTGTTTTGGGGCGTGATATTTTATTGCAAGACGATATAATGGAAAGACAAATCCTTTATATCGATTATATTTATGCCTTCGATGACCTAGATACTCAAATGGATGAATATGTTCAAGATCTAAGCGGTATTAAGTACGACCAATTTATGGCTATTATTGCCGAAAAGGAAATTTATAAAGATAGTATGCTGCTTTCGGCCGAAATTAAAATGACAACCGGTGATTTTGATGACGCTTTAGAGGCTTTAACCAGCGTAACCCCGATTGCAAATGACTTTTTTGGCAGTATAGATACTTTTATGGCCGAGGAAGAGGCATTGATGGAAGCTGCCTTAAATGCCAATGATTTGATGGTTAATCGCTCTTTATTGATGGTTGTTTGTGCTAATATTTTGGTAATTATTGTTTTAATTGTGGTGGTTAGGATTTATATTAGGGCGATGAGTTATAGCCTGGTATCCTTAGAGCAATCGGTGTCGGCCATTGCGGCTACCGGCAATATGCGTACCGATATCCCGGCACATTTGTTTACCAAGGACGAAATTGGCCGAATTGCCATCGTGGTTGATCAGCTAAAAACCATGCTTTTAGAAAATTCTTATACCGATGTTTTAACCGGCGGTTTAAATGCTACAGCCTATCATGAGGAATTAAAGGATATTTTTGAACTTAAAAAAGAGCAATCTTTTTGGTGCATAATTTCGGATATGAATAATCTTAAATTGATTAATGACCAGCTAGGCCATATTGAAGGCGATAATGCAATTCGTACTTCTTATGCGGTTATTGATGAGCAATTTAATGAATTTGGCAAAACCTTTAGGGTAGGTGGCGATGAATTTGTATCATTGCTGTTTAACTGCAATGAAGAAGATATCACCACTCGCTTAAGCCTGGTAAACGAGCGAATTAAATCTTTAAATACCCATGATCAATATCAGTTTTCCTTGGCCTGCGGTTATAGCCAGTTTAGCGGTTCTACTCGCAGCGAGTTTGACGATTTCTTTAAAGTGGTAGATAAGCAAATGTATAAACATAAAACCGAGTTTAAGCAAGCCCGCCTAAAGGCGAGGGTAATGCCGGAGCAAGATCATTAATTTATGGCTTAAAAGGCTTAGGGGCTGTCGCAAATAATTGCGGCAGCCCCTAATTTTAAAGTTTTTTTGATTCTTTGTTTTTAAAAATAATATATCTTAAATAATTTAATTTACTTGCTCTAAAAACGCCCGGCAACCGCAATCAATATCTTTATCTTGATGGGCAAATTGCAATAATAAGTTAACTTTATTCTCGGTATCATCAATTTATCTCCATAAATAAATTGGTCGCCGTAATTGCTGTTAAATCTTATTTAACTGAGCCGGGCTGACGCCAATTTTAAGCAAATAATCTTGGAGGGCCTGCTTAAGCTTAGGATCAAAATGGGGCTGCTGATACTCAATAAGCCATTTTTTGGCCAGTAATCTTGCCTTCTCTAAATATTCGCCATCATCATTTGTTAAATCTGTGCCTTGCGTTTTAGCCTGTGGATTAAATGGCGATTCCCAATGCATTTGGCGGCAATATTTTAAAGTGCTATTTGCAAGCAAATAATTACCACCTATACCTACTTGCTCTATTTCCTGCATATCAAGATGATCGTCGGCTAAATCCAGCGGCTCTAATGATTTATTTATGGTGCGAATAGCTTCGCAATCCATCATAAATTTTTCATAGCTCATCGATATAAAATTATCTAAGCAGCCTGCTGCATGAATAAGTATGCTTGCTTTATCATTTAGGGAGTTTACCAAACCATATTGGCTTTCCAGGCTGCTTTGAATACCAGGTTTTAGGGCATTGGTAAAGCTACCGGGGCTGCGATAAGGTAATTTGTATTTTTGAGCCAATGCTCTTGCCATCTTGCAAATCTGCTCTACCAATGGGTGCGATGTTGATACTCCGCCTGTTCGCATATTCATATAGGTTGCCATTACACCGTATATTACCGGCAAACCTTTGCGCAAAGTTTGGGCAATAGTAATAAAGGCCAGGGCTTCGGCATTGCCTATGGTTAATGATGCGGCCGGACTAATAGGCGAGGCCATGCCACAGGTTGTACCGGGCGAAATGATTAGCGGCTGATTATATTCGGCTGCCAATAAAAGTGTTTGCTCCCCGATATCGCCAAATTGAAGGGGCGTTTGGCTATTTACTAAAGTAAGAATATGATAATTATTAATAAATCGATCATGGCCGCCAAAGGCGATAGCCGCAAGCTCCATACATTGACGAATATTATTTTCATACATCGAAAAACCAAGAATAGGTAGATCGGATAATACTAAAGAAGCATAAAGCATCAGCGGATAGCAAGTGTCATTATCCAAATCGGCAGGCTGAACCAGGATACCACCGTTTAAGTCGATAATATCCGAATGATGAATTAATTTTACAAAGTTGATATAATCATCAAATAAGGCATTATGCCTGATTCCATCGGCGCCTACTACAAATGTTGAACCATATCCTCCGGTGGTTTTGGCAGCCCCTTGCCCAATAATTATATTTTTGGCAGGGTTAATTGCCTTTAGCTCAAAATGCTGAGGAGTGGATTCGATAGCGGCCATCACCTGGTTTTCGGAAAAAAACACGGTATTGCCCTTAATTCGAAAACCGGCAATTTCCAGCGCCCTTAAAATGCGTTCATCGATAACTTTAAAACCAATATTAGCTAAAATATATAGCGATTGTTCATGAATTTTTTGCAAAATGGCTTCCATAAAATCATGCCCCTTTGTATATAATAAAAATAAATGCTAAAAAGCCACTTATTTAGCCAATTATTTTGCTAAATAAGCTGATTTAAACATGGCCATAAAAATCGCGATGTACAGTTATCGAGTTAGCATAATCCATCAAGGTAGACCAGCTTAAAACAGGAATATCCACAGCATGTTGAATGGCTCGTCCAAATACGGGAAAGCCGGTGCATTCCAAAACCAGGGCGGCCATATTAGGGTTTTTGGCCACAAAGTCCTTGCAAGCATCAACAAATTGCTGCTCGGCTTTGGCATAATCACAATGGCCAATTTCCCGGAAGCGCTCATCCCAAAGATTAGAAAACTCGCTTACATTATAATCATCCTGGGCGCCGGCTATAAGGATATCTTCCTGATTTTCGATACCTACCGCTGTAAGCACTTCCGTAGATAAAGAGCTTTTATGGGCGCACATAATGCCTACTTTTTGGCTGGGGCTTAATACTTTTTGCATCCAGCCTACTTGTAAAAGCGAGGACATAAATACGGGAATATCAAAGGCGGCGGCCATTTCTTTTTGCAAAAGTCCAAAATAGCCACATTCGCCGATTAAGGCTTTGCAGCCCAAATCTTGTAAATACTTCCCGGCTTTTAAAGCAGCCTGTAGGCAAAGTTCTTTATTGGGATTAAAAACCAATGTTTCATTGTTTACACCTTCGGCAACACGGTACTGGATATTGTATGGAAAGGCGCTGGCATTGCGAACATCACCGGGAAAAGCCGGAAAAACTGCATCAAAAAGAATAACACCCAAGCCCATGCCATAGCATTTATGCTGCTTTCTGGATATTATATTTTTAATATTTGAATCATGCTGCATAATAAAGGCCTCCTAAATATAGTTGTATTATATAAGTTTACATTTTGAAGCACTACTTGTCAAGATTATTTTGCTTAAAAAGTATTCTTCAAATATTCTAAAAGCTTTTGTTTTTTCAAAAAGCAAAACAAAGAGGCTATCACAAATAGTTTTCTAATTGCGATAGCCTCTTGAAATTGGGGCTAAACTATTATACGAGGAAGAACATAGCAAACGGGGTAGCCAGGATTAACGATAAAATAATCCGCTCTACCCAAACAATTAAAATATCTTTAAGCGAAATTTTAATTTCGGTGGATAAAATGCAAGGAATAGAGGCCGAGAAGAATAAAATTTCCGATACGCAAACAATAGCCATCGTAGCTTGGGCTAAGGGGCTGGCCTCGGCTAAGATGCCGGAAGGCAAGAACATTTCGGCCAAGCTGATAGCGCTGGCGGTAGCCATTAAAGCAGCCTCTTCGCCAAAGCCGAGCACCATGGTAAAGGGTAGGAAAATATAGCCGATAATATCAAAAACAGGGGTAAAAGCCTCTAAGCATAAGCCAAAGAAGCCAATAGCCATTAAGGTAGGCCCAATAGCTAAGGCCAGCTTAATGCCGTCTACCAAGTTCTTAACCACGCCGCTGCCTACTGAAGGAGCTTTGGAACAGCTATTTAAGCCTTCGTCCAAAGCGCATTTAAAGATTTGATTAGCAGGCGGTGCCGGCTCGGGGATAACTTCCATATCATTGTAACCTAAATTAGACTTTTTAGAGAGGGGGTAAATTCGGGTGGTAATCGCCGTTACAATAAAGGTAATAGCCAAAGTGCCCCAGAAATAGGCATTCCAGCTTTCCATAACCCCGGCGGTATTGGCCACAATAACCATAAAGGTGGCCGAAACGGTAGAAAAGCCGGTGGCGATAATCGAGGCCTCTTTAGTAGAATAGCGGCCTTCTTTATAAACACGATTGGTAATCAGCAAGCCTACCGAATAACTACCAACAAAGGAGGCCACGGCATCAATAGCCGAGCGGCCGGGGGTTTTCCAGATGGGGCGCATAATTGGGCGCATAAATACACCGATAAATTCCATTAAACCATAATTAATTAAAAAGGCTAAGAAGATAGCACCCACCGGCACTAAGGTTGTAACCGGGATAACAACTACATTAAAAACAAAGGGCAGCATGCCCGGGGTATGAATAGATTCCGGCCCTAATTTGAATAATTGCAAAGCCAAAACCCCAATGGCCGCTACTTTAAATAGCGAAAAGACGAGGGTAACTTTGTCTTTATTCCAGCTTTTGTCGATAAAGGGTAAAATAGCCCCTACCACGATAATAATACTGGCATAAACAGTACCTACATTGGGTAAGCCACGAATATAGCTAACGATATGGTCGATGGGGATACTGGTTTTTTCGCCAATAGTAATGGTAATAAAGAACATAAAAATTCCGAGGGCATTAAGTAAAATAAATTTTAAGATATTGGCGGGAGCAAACATTTTGCTTTT
>CAYJBP010000021.1:0-28306 GCA_964368605.1 uncultured Peptococcaceae bacterium
ATCGTCCTTTAAAATCGCTTTCCGATATGCTTAAAGGTAAGCAAGGGCGTTTCCGTCAAAACTTGCTCGGTAAAAGGGTAGACTATTCGGGACGATCGGTTATTGTGGTTGGCCCGGAATTAAAAATGCATCAATGCGGTTTGCCTAAAGAAATGGCCTTAGAGCTATTCAAGCCCTTTGTAATGAAGCGCTTGGTGCGCGATGGCCATGCCCATAATATCAAAAATGCCAAACGCATGGTAGAACGGGTAAGAGGCGAAGTTTGGGATGTATTAGAAGAAGTTATTAAGGATCATCCCGTTTTGCTCAACCGTGCTCCTACCTTGCATAGATTGGGCATTCAGGCCTTTGAGCCGGTATTGGTAGAAGGTCGTGCCCTGCAAATTCACCCCTTGGTTTGCGCCGCCTATAATGCCGACTTCGACGGCGACCAAATGGCTGTCCATGTACCTTTATCGGTAGAGGCGCAGTCCGAAGCCCGTATTTTAATGCTATCGGTAAATAATATCTTAAACCCCAAAGATGGCCGCCCGGTGGCAACCCCCACCCAGGACATGGTTTTAGGATCCTATTATTTAACCGTAGAGAAACCGGGCGATCCGGGCGAGGGCAAATGCTTTGTTGATTATGATGAAGCCTATAATGCCTATATTAACAAAGATATTACCCTTCATTCTGCCATCTATGTTACTAAGCCCGAGGGTTGGGACATGGTTTGGAGCAATAAAAGTACCGAAAAGCCCTTTGAGCAATATGAAGATGGCCGCTATAAGCGCTTTAAAACCACTATCGGCCGCTTAATCTTTAATTATGAAATCCCCATGCAAAAAGAAATGGGCTATTATAATGGCACCGTAGACAAAAAAGTTTTAGGCTCGATTGTCGATCGCTGCTATCGGCGGATGGGTATTTCGATGGCCGCCGAATTATTAGATGGAATTAAAGCTTTAGGCTTTAAATACTCTACCCGTGCCGGTATTACAGTTGGTATCGCCGATATTAAAGTTCCGGCCGCTAAAAAAGAAATTATGGCTAAAGCCGAAGAAAAAGTTTTGGCCATTGATAGCTTCTTCCAGCAAGGTATGGTTAGCGAGAATGATCGCTACAACGAAACCGTTAAGATTTGGCAAAAGGCTACCGATGATGTTACCAAGGCCTTGATGAATAGCCTAGATCCGTTTAACCCAATCTTTATGATGGCCAATTCCGGTGCTCGTGGTAATGTTCAGCAGATTCGTCAGTTAGCCGGTGCTCGTGGTTTGATGGCCGACCCTTCCGGCCGCATCATCGACTTACCTATTAAGGCTAATTTCCGCGAAGGCCTAACCGTTTTGGAATTCTTTACATCCACCCACGGTGCCCGTAAAGGTTTGGCCGATACCGCCCTAAGAACAGCCGACTCCGGCTATCTTACCCGCCGCCTGGTCGATGTAGCCCAGGATGTAATTGTCCGCGAGGATGATTGCGGCGATACTCGAGGTATTTGGGTAGAGGAAATTGCCAATATCGAGCCTTTAACCGAAAGAATAGAAGGCCGAGTTTTAAATATTGATGTAGTAAATAAAGAAACCGGCGAAATTATCGCCGCTGCCGGTCAAAGCCTGCATATTGAGTTAGCCCAAGAAATCGAAGATTATTTGGCTACCTTACCCGAGGCCGAGCGCAAGGTAAATATCCGTTCGGTACTTACCTGCCGCACCCAATATGGTGTTTGCCGCACCTGCTATGGCCGCAACTTGGCCACCGGCGATGCGGTAGATATTGGCGAAGCGGTCGGTATTATCGCCGCCCAATCAATCGGCGAGCCTGGTACTCAGCTTACCATGCGTACCTTCCATACAGGCGGTGTTGCCGGTGATGATATTACCCAAGGTTTGCCCAGGGTAGAAGAGCTATTCGAGGCTCGCAAGCCTAAAGGCCAAGGCCTTATCTCCGAAACTGAGGGTATTGTTAAAATTGGTGAGGAAAAAGGACGTCGTGCCATTAAAGTTATGGGCTTAGGCGAAGAAGCCAATTTGATTAAAGGTGAATATTTTGTATCTTATGGTTCTACCCTTAAAGTTAGCGATGGCCAGCAAATTGAGGCCGGCGACGAATTAACCGAAGGTTCGGTTAACCCCCATGATTTATTGGCGGTTAAAGGGGTACGAGGCGTACAAATGTATTTGCTGCGTGAAGTACAGCGAGTTTATCGCCTCCAAGGCGTTGACGTAAATGATAAGCATATCGAAGTTATGGTACGCCAAATGCTTAAAAAAGTTAAGGTGGACGAATCGGGCGATACCTCATTATTACCCGGAGCCTTAGTAGATAGCTTTGATTTTGAAAGAGCCAATCAAGAAATGCTCGAAACCGGCGGTGAACTGGCCACGGCAAATGCCATGCTTTTGGGTATTACCAAAGCATCATTGGCTACCGATTCCTTCCTATCGGCAGCTTCATTCCAGGAAACAACCAGAGTTTTAACCGATGCCGCTATTAAAGGTAAGGTAGATACCTTGCTTGGTCTAAAAGAAAATGTTATTATCGGTAAACTTATCCCGGCCGGTACCGGCCTTAGCCGTTATCATGATATTTGGGTAAAAACCGAAGAGGAAATCGAGGCCGAAAAATTAGCTTTTGATGCCGAAGACGAAGAAATTATTAAATCATTAAGCGAAACCTTAAATAGTATGGAAAAAGATATTTCAATTTTATCAAATACTATGCAAGAAAATATTGACACTGATATAGATTAATGATATAATACTAAAGTACGCTCTTTAAGGAGGGCTTATCTAAAGATATTTGGCCAGCTTAAAGGCTAAATTTACGGATTAGCAGAGCGAAGCTAAAAATTTTGCGGCAGGAATTTTTTAATAGTGTATGCTGCCGGTTCGCCGGGTAATTATTAAATCATCCCTTATTCAAAATTAATTAATAATAGTAGCAATCATCAGTGCATAGCTCTAGCTGGGCTTATGATGATTGCTGCTATTCGATGTTTGTTAACAAGTTTATGATAAAAGGCTCGGAAGGAGGTGGCTGGTTTGGCTACAATTAATCAATTGGTGCGCAATCAAAGGACAGTTACTGTTAAAAAGTCTACTGCTCCGGCATTAAAAGAATGCCCGCAAAAACGTGGTGTTTGCACCAGGGTATACACAACAACCCCTAAAAAACCTAACTCGGCTTTACGCAAAGTTGCTCGTGTTCGTTTAACCCACGGGGTAGAAGTAACAGCTTATATCCCCGGTATTGGTCATAATTTGCAAGAGCACTCGGTAATCTTGGTGCGTGGCGGCAGGGTAAAGGATTTGCCCGGCGTACGTTATCATATTATTAGAGGTGCTTTGGATACAGCAGGTGTTAATGGTCGTAATCAAGCCCGTAGTAAATACGGTACTAAAAAACCCAAAAAAGCTAAGAGTTAAAGGGGGGAATAAATATGCCTAGGCGTGGTAATATAACCAGAATAGCAGTGTTGCCTGATCCGGTTTACGGTGGTACTGTTTTGACTAAATTTATTAATCAAGTAATGCTTGATGGTAAAAAAGGCGTTGCCGAATCGATTGTATACGGTGCTTTTGATATCATTAAAGAAAAAACCGGCCAAGAGCCGATGGAAATTTTCAATAATGCCCTTAAAAATGCTATGCCGGTGCTAGAAGTTAAGGCTCGCCGTGTAGGTGGTGCTAACTATCAAGTACCGATCGAGGTTCGTCCCGATCGCAGACAAGCATTGGGTATCAGATGGTTGGTAATGTTCGCTCGTAAAAGAAATGGCCACAGCATGCGTGAAAAATTAGCTGCCGAATTAATGGACGCTGCTAATAATACCGGCGGGGCCGTTAAGAAAAAAGAAGATACCCACAAAATGGCCGAAGCCAATCGTGCTTTTGCCCATTATCGTTGGTAACTTGCGGAGGAAAGATAATGCCCAGGAAATATCCATTGGATAAATGCAGAAATATCGGTATCATGGCTCATATCGATGCCGGTAAAACTACTACCACCGAAAGAATTTTATTTTATACCGGTAAAGTTCATCGCGTTGGTGAGGTTCATGATGGCGCAGCTACCATGGACTATATGGTGCAAGAGCAGGAAAGAGGTATTACTATTACCTCGGCCGCTACCACATGTTTTTGGCGTGATCATCGGATTAATATCATCGACACACCCGGACACGTTGATTTTACGGTAGAGGTTGAACGCTCTTTAAGAGTATTAGACGGTGCGGTTGCTGTTTTCTGTTCGGTAGGTGGCGTAGAGCCGCAAAGCGAAACAGTTTGGCGCCAGGCCGACCATTACGGCGTTCCTCGTATTGCTTATATCAATAAGATGGACAGAATCGGTGCTGATTTCTTCCGTGGCGTTGATATGATTAAAGATCGCTTAGGTGCCAATCCGGTTCCTTTGCAATTGCCAATCGGCGCCGAGGATAATTTCACCGGTATTATCGACTTAATCCGGATGAATGCCAATATCTATAAAGATTCCACCGGTAAAGATATCGATATCACCGATATCCCGGCCGAATATATGGAGCAAGCTCAAGAATATCGTCAAAACTTAATCGAATCCATTGTTGAGCATGATGAAGCAATGATGGAAAGATATTTAGAAGATGGCGAATTCACCGAAAAAGAAATCATCGAAGGCGTACGTAAAGCCACTTTGGCCGTACAAATTAATCCCGTACTTTGCGGTTCTTCCTTTAAGAATAAAGGTGTGCAGCAATTATTGGATGCCATTGTTGATTACTTGCCGGCTCCTACCGATGTTGAAGCCATTAAAGGTGTAGACGAAGATGGCGAAGATATTGTTCGTAATTCTTCGGATAAAGAGCCCTTCTCGGCCTTGGCTTTCAAAATCGTTACCGACCCCTTTGTTGGTAAATTAACTTTCTTCCGTGTTTATTCCGGCGTTTTAACCAATGGTTCTTATGTTTATAATAGCACCAAGGGTAAGCGCGAGCGGGTAGGACGTTTGCTGCAAATGCATGCTAATCATCGTGAGGAAGTAACCGAAGCCTATGCCGGCGATATTTTGGCCGCTGTTGGCTTTAGGGATACCACCACCGGTGATACCCTTTGCCCGGAAGATAATGTTGTAGTATTAGAATCTATGGACTTCCCGGATCCGGTTATCGATGTAGCCATCGAGCCTAAAACCACTGCCGATCAAGAAAAAATGGGTGTTGCCCTTTCTAAATTGGCCGAGGAAGATCCTACCTTTAAAGTTCGTACCGACCACGAAACCGGCCAAACCTTAATTGCCGGCATGGGCGAATTACACTTAGAAATTATCGTCGACCGTCTTTTAAGAGAGTTTAAGGTTGATGCTAATGTAGGTAAACCGCAGGTTGCTTACCGCGAAACTATTCGTGGCACCGTTAAAGGTGTTGGTAAATATGTTAAGCAAAGCGGCGGCCATGGTCAGTACGGTCACTGCGTAGTAGAGTTCTCGCCCTTAGAGGCCGGTGAAGGCTTCCAGTTCGAGAGCAAAATTGTCGGCGGCGTTATCCCCAAAGAATTTATTGGTCCTGTTGAAAACGGTATTAAAGAATCTTTGGATAATGGTATTATTGCCGGCTTCCCGGTTGTTGATGTTAAGGCCACTTTGATCGATGGTTCTTATCATGATGTAGACTCCTCTGAGGTTGCCTTTAAAGTTGCCGGTTCGATGGCCTTTAAAGATGCTATGCCTAAAGCCAATCCGGTATTGATGGAGCCGATTTTCAAAATCGAAATCCTTACCCCGGATGAATACATGGGCGATGTTATTGGCGATTTAAGCGCCAGACGTGGCCGCATGGAGGGCATGGAGCCCAGAAGTGGTGTTCAGGCTATTCGTGGTTTTGCTCCGCTTTCGCAAATGTTTGGCTATGCCACCGATTTGCGCTCGCGTACCCAAGGCCGTGGTACCTATACCATGCAGTTCTCGCATTATGAGGAAGTGCCTAAGAGTGTGGCCGAAGATATCGCCACCAAAAAAGGCTTTTAATTATAAATTGATAACAATTAATTGATGGAGGTAAAAAAATGGCTAAGCAAAAATTTGAAAGAAACAAACCCCACGTTAATGTAGGTACCATTGGTCACGTTGACCATGGTAAAACTACCTTAACCGCAGCAATTACCCAGTGCTTAAGCACCGCAGGCGGCGCTGTAGCTACCGCCTATGACCAAATCGACAAAGCTCCGGAAGAAAAAGCTCGTGGTATCACGATTAATACCGCCCACGTTGAATACGAAACCGAAGCTCGTCACTATGCCCACGTTGACTGCCCCGGCCACGCCGACTATGTTAAAAACATGATCACCGGTGCTGCTCAAATGGACGGCGCTATCTTAGTAGTTAGTGCTGCTGATGGCCCGATGCCCCAAACCCGCGAGCATATCTTGCTCGCTCGCCAAGTTGGTGTGCCTTTTATCGTAGTATTCTTAAATAAGGCCGACCAAGTTGACGATGCCGAATTAATGGAATTAGTAGAAATGGAAGTTCGTGAGCTATTAAGCGAATACGATTTCCCCGGTGATGATATTCCGATTATCTCCGGTTCTGCTTTAAAAGCTTTAGAAAGCGCCGGCGTTGGTGCCGATGCTGAGCCGATCTGGGAGTTGATGAAAGCTGTTGATAGCTACATCCCCACCCCCGAGCGTGATAATGACAAGCCTTTCATCATGCCGATTGAGGACGTTTTCACCATTACCGGTCGTGGTACCGTTGTTACCGGCCGTGTAGAGCGTGGTCAAGTTAAAGTTGGCGACAAGATCGAAATCGTTGGCTTAAACGAAGAGAGCAAAGAAACCACCATTACCGGTGTTGAAATGTTCCGTAAATTACTCGATTATGCCGAAACCGGCGATAATGTTGGCTGCTTACTCCGCGGTGTAGACCGTAATGATGTAGAGCGTGGCCAAGTTCTTGCTAAGCCCGGCAGCATTAAGCCTCATACCAAATTTAAAGGCGAGGTTTATGTTCTTACTAAAGAAGAGGGTGGCCGTCATACTCCGTTCTTTAACGGTTATCGCCCCCAGTTCTACTTCCGTACAACCGACGTTACCGGTGTTGCTCAATTACCGGAAGGCGTAGAAATGGTAATGCCCGGCGACAATATTCAAATGAATATTGAATTAATCACCCCCATTGCTATTGAAGAAGGTTTACGTTTTGCTATCCGCGAAGGCGGCCGTACCGTTGGTTCGGGCGTTGTTACCGGTCTTAATGCTTAATTAGGTTTTTAGGCTAGCGGTGCGCTAGTACCGCTAGCCTTTAAATAGCAGCCTTTGCTGCAAAAAACGATGAAGCGGGAGGTTGCCTGCCGAACGAGTCGGGAGGGATATTTCCGCCGAGAATTGCCCGTACTTGATATGGGTGAAGAAGGAGGTTTAATAATGGCAGAACAGAAGATTAGAATTAGGTTAAAGGCTTATGATCATCGTTTGCTTGATCAGTCGGCCGCCAAAATCGTGGAAACAGCCAAAAGAACAGGTGCTTCGGTAAGTGGCCCTATTCCTTTGCCCACCGAAAAAAATATCTATACCATACTGCGTTCGCCCCATGTAAATAAGGATTCGAGAGAGCAGTTTGAAATGCGAACCCACAAGCGCCTCATTGATATTCTTGAGCCAACGCCCAAGACGATGGACTCTTTAATGCGGTTGGATTTGCCTGCCGGCGTAGATATCGAAATTAAGTTGTAGCGCTTGTTTAAAAAATATAGGCACACACGGTAGCGTGGGTATCAATATATAACAAGTATGTAAATCCTGCTCGATTGTAGCAGGTTAGATAATGAAACGGAGGTGCGCAATATGCCGAAAGCTATACTCGGCAAAAAGCTGGGCATGACTCAAATTTTTAATCCCGAGGGTAAACTTATACCGGTAACCGTTATTTCGGCCGGCCCTTGTGTGATTGCTCAGATTAAGACCATGGAAAATGATGGCTATCAAGCCGTACAATTAGGATATGGTGCTGCTAAGGCCGCCAGAACTAATAAGCCAGCCACTGGTCATTGCCAAAAGGCCGGAATTGAATTGGTAAGACACTTTAAGGAAATTCGTTTAGACGATATTGCCGATTATCAATTAGGCCAAGAAATTAAGGCAGATTTATTTGCCGCAGGAGAAAAAGTAGATATTTCCGGCGTCAGCCGTGGTAAAGGCTTTGCCGGTACCATTAAGCGTTGGAATGATTCGCGTGGTCCGATGAGCCATGGTTCTAAATCTCATCGTCGCCCGGCTTCTACCGGTGCTAAAGGCCCTGCCAGGGTATTTAAAGGTAAACATTCGCCCGGTCATATGGGTCATGAAAAAGTTACCATTCAAAACTTAGAAATTATTCGTGTAGATGTTGAACGTAATTTGCTTTTAGTCAAGGGTGCCGTGCCCGGCCCCAAAGAAGGTTTATTGCTGATTAAAAGCACGATTAAATCGGCATAATCGCAGAAAGGAGGGCAAGCATGACAACAGTAAGTGTTTATAATAAAGAAGGCGCTCAAGTTGGCGAAGTTGAATTAAACCCCGCTATTTTTGAAAAACAAATTAATGTGCCGGTAATGCATCAGGCCGTTAGAGTTTATCTAAATTCGCAGCGTCGTGGTACTCATTCTACTAAAACCCGTGCCGAAGTTTCCGGCGGTGGTAAAAAGCCTTGGCGTCAAAAAGGCACAGGTCGTTCCAGTTTTGGTAGCTCGCGTAACCCGGTATGGAAAGGCGGCGGCGTTGCCTTTGGCCCCAGCCCCCGCTCGCATAGCATTGATATGCCTAAAAAAATGCGTCGTTTAGCCTTGCTTTCGGCTTTATCTTCTAAAGTACAAGAAGGCAATTTGGTAGTTGTTGACGATTTAAACTTTGCAGCTCCCAAAACTAAAGAGATGGCCAGAGTTTTAGGCAATTTACAAGCAAGTAATGCTTTAATCGTTTTAGAAAAAGAAAATACAGCCGCTGCTTTATCCGCCCGTAATATTCAGGGGGTAAATACCGCTCCGGTAAACGGCTTAAATACCTACAAAGTTTTATACAACGACAAATTGGTATTAAGCAAAGCAGCTTTGGCTTCTTTAGAGGAGGTGCTGGGTTAATGCGTAATCCTCATGATGTATTAGTTCGCCCCATGGTTTCGGAAAAATCTTTAATGTTAATGGAAGAAAACAAATATGTTTTTGTAGTTAATAAAGATGCCAATAAAATCGAAATCAAATATGCGATCGAAAAATTATTTAATGTTAAGGTAGAAGATGTTACTACCCATATTGTAAAAGGCAAAATGCGCCGCATGGGTCGTACCCAGGGTAAGCGCCCTGATACCAAGCGTGCTATCGTTAAGCTGGCTGCCGGTAATTCGATACCGATCTTTGCCGACTTGCAGTAGTAAACAAAGGAGGAAAGCTTAAATGGGAATTAAAAAATATAAACCTACTTCTCCCGGTCGTCGTGGGATGACGGTTTCCACCTTTGAGGAAATCACTACTAATAAGCCGGAGAAATCATTGCTAGAGCCGCTAAAGCGTACAGGCGGCCGCAATAATCAAGGCCGTTTAACTACCCGTCATCAGGGCGGCGGCCATAAAAAGCAATACCGTATTATCGATTTTAAACGTACCAAGGATAATATCCCCGCTAAAGTAGCCACCATCGAGTACGATCCTAATCGTACCGCCAATATTGCACTTTTGCATTATGCCGATGGCGAAAAGCGTTATATTTTGGCTCCGCATAATGTTAAAGTAGGCACTGTGCTTTATTCCGGCGAAGGCGCCGATATTAAGCCCGGCAATGCTTTACCGTTAACAGCCATCCCGGTTGGTACTGTTGTCCATAATGTAGAACTACGTCCCGGCCAAGGTGGTCAGATGGCCAAAGCCGCCGGTACTTCGATTCAGTTAATGGCTAAAGAGGGCAAATATGCCACCTTACGTATGCCTTCCGGAGAAATGCGTATGGTTTTAGCCAATTGCCGCGCCACTGTTGGCCAAGTAGGTAATATCGATCAAGAGAATATCAATATCGGTAAAGCCGGCCGCAGCCGTTGGATGGGCATTCGCCCTGCAAACCGCGGTGTAGTAATGAATCCTTGCGATCACCCGCATGGTGGTGGTGAGGGTCGTAGCCCGGTTGGCCGTAATCCGGTTACCCCTTGGGGCAAGCCGGCATTGGGTGCCAAAACTCGCAAAAAGAAAAAAGCTTCGAATCGCATGATTATCAAGCGGCGTAAGTAGCGAAGGGAGGATATAGCAAATGGGTAGATCTGTAAAGAAAGGCCCTTTTTGCGAAGAGCGCTTGCTCTCTCGTATAGAAGCGATGAATGAAAGCGGCGACAAAAAAGTTATTAAAACTTGGTCGCGTGCTTCGACAATATTCCCGCAAATGGTAGGTCATACCATTGCCGTTCACGACGGCAGAAAACATGTACCGGTATATGTTACCGAAGATATGGTTGGTCATAAATTAGGAGAATTTGCTCCTACCCGTTATTACAGAGGTCATGCCAATACAACCGAGCGTTCTAGCGGTTTAAGGTAGAGAGGAGGATCTGTTTTGGAAACTAAAGCAGTAGCAAAATATATCCGCATTTCTCCCTATAAGGTTCGTTTGGTTACTAAACTTATAGCCGGTAAAAATGTGGATGAGGCGGATGCAATTTTAAAGTTTACGCCTAATCGTGCCGCCGAGGCGGTAATTAAAGTTTTACGTTCTGCCGTGGCTAATGCCGAGCATAATTTGGAATTAGCTCATGATGATTTAGTGGTTATCGGTGCTTATGTTGATGAAGGCCCGGTAATTAGGCGTTTTAAACCCAGAGCCATGGGTAGAGCCGATAGAATGTTGCATCGTACCAGCCATATTACTGTGGTTGTCGGTGTAAAAGAGGAGGTATAAGCGTGGGTCAAAAAGTAAATCCAAAAGGTTTTCGCGTTGGCGTTATCAAAGATTGGGACGCACGTTGGTACGCCAATAAAAAAGATTTTAAAGATTTCCTATACGAAGATTATCTTTTGCGCAAGCATGTAAAAACCAAACTTTATGATAGCGGTATTTCTAAAGTAGATATCGAGCGTGCCGGTGGCCGTGTTAAGATTAATATCTTTACCGCCAAACCCGGTATCGTTATCGGCCGTGGTGGTCAAGAAGTAGAAGTTTTGCGCAAAGAATTGGAAAAAATTTCCGGCAAAAAAGTTTCGGTTAATATTACCGAAGTTAAGCGCCCGGAAATGGATGCCCAATTGGTTGCCGAAAATGTAGCCAAATCTTTAGAGCAACGTATTGCTTTTAGACGTGCTATGAAGCAAACTGTTAGCCGCACCATGCGTATGGGTGCTGAAGGTATTAAAATCATGTGTGCCGGCCGTTTAGCCGGTGCCGAGATTGCTCGTACCGAATGGTATGCCGAAGGTAAAGTACCGCTGCATACATTACGTGCCGATATCGATTATGCTTTTGCCGAGGCAAATACTGCCTATGGTAAAATCGGAGTTAAGGTGTGGATTTATAAAGGTGAAGTTTTGCCGCAAAAGACTATTAAGCCGGTTGCGGCTGCCGTGGAGGAGGGCGAGTAAATGTTATTGCCAAAAAGAGTAAAATACCGCCGTCAGCACCGTGGTACCATGAAGGGCGCTGCCCATAAGGGTAATTTTGTCAGTTATGGTGAATTCGGGATGCAAGCTTTGGAATGCGGTTGGATTACCAGCCGTCAAATCGAAGCCGCCCGTATCGCGATGACACGTTATATTAAACGTGGCGGTCAGGTATGGATTAAAATATTCCCTCATAAACCGGTAACCGAAAAGCCGGCCGAAACCCGCATGGGTTCCGGTAAAGGTTCTCCGGAATATTGGGTAGCTGTTGTTAAGCCGGGCAGGGTAATGTTTGAAATTGCCGGTGTGCCCGAAGATGTAGCTAAAGAAGCTATTCGCTTAGCCCAGCATAAATTGCCAATTAAAACCAAATTTGTAAAACGTCAAGAAATGGGTGGTGAAGCTAATGAAAGCTAAGGAATTGCGCGATCTCACTGTTGAAGAATTAGTGAGAAAAGAAGGCGATTTAAAAGAAGAACTTTTTAACTTACGCTTTCGTTTGGCCACCGGTCAGTTAGATAATCCGATGACCATCAAAGCTGTTAAAAAAGATATGGCCAGAGTTAAAACTATTATTCGCCAAAAAGAGCTTGAAAAAGCTCAATAAGCCGGAAGGAGGAAAATAAAATGGTAGAAGCAAGAAATTTCCGCAAAACACGTATTGGCATTGTTGCCAGCGATAAAATGGATAAAACTGTTGTGGTTCGTGTTGATACCCGGGTGCGCCATCCCCTTTACGGCAAGATTACCAGTTCCAGTAAAAAATTCAAGGCTCATGATGAAAATAATGAAGCCAAAATCGGTGATAAGGTGTTAATTGCCGAAACTCGCCCCTTATCTAAGGATAAGCGTTGGAGAGTTATAGAAATTATGGAAAAGGCGCCGATTGTTTAGGTTTAGGATTTTATCCAACCTTAGTAAATTTTTAATTTAAGAAAGGGGGCGGCTTAATTGATTCAAGCCGAAACCAGATTAAGAGTCGGCGATAATACCGGTGCTAAAGAATTGCTTTGCATTAAAGTACTGGGTGGCTCTCGCCGCAAATATGCTACTGTGGGCGATATTATTATCTGTTCCGTAAAGGAAGCCAGTCCCGGTGGTGTTGTTAAAAAAGGTGATGTAGTACGTGCTGTTATCGTACGCACCAAAAAGGAAATTCGTCGTCCGGATGGTTCTTATATTCGCTTTGACGAAAATTCCGGCGTAATTATCAATGATGCAAATCAACCGCGCGGTACCCGTATATTCGGGCCGGTAGCCAGGGAATTAAGGGATAAAGATTTTATGAAAATCATCTCTTTGGCTCCCGAAGTGCTTTAAGGCGGAGGTGAATTATGAACAATAATAAAACCAAAATGCATGTCAAAAAAGGCGACTCGGTAGTAGTTATTGCCGGCAAAGATGCCGGTACTAAAGGCAAGGTAATTGATGTAGATACCAAAAACTCCCGCGTATTTGTGGATAAAGTTAATGTGGTAAGCCGTCATACCAAACCTACCCAAGGCGCCCCGCAAGGCGGCATTGTTAAAAAAGAAGCTGCCATTGCATCTTCTAATGTTATGCCTTTTTGCTCTAAATGCAATAAAGGCGTAAGAGTTCAAAAAGAAATTTTAGCTAATGGAAATAAAATTCGCAAATGCGCTAAATGCGGCAATCATTTCGATAAATAGTGGGGGAAGGAGGAGAAGACTGTGACTCCCAGATTAAAAGAACGCTACAATGGGGAAATTCGCAAAAACTTACAAGATAAATTTAAATATCAAAATGTAATGGAAATCCCCAAAATGGAAAAAATTGTTATTAATATGGGCTTAGGCGAGGCCATTGCCAACCCTAAGGCTTTAGATTCGGCCATTGCCGACCTAACCACAATTTCCGGCCAAAAGCCGATTGTTACCAAGGCCAAAAAGTCGATCGCGGCTTTTAAATTGCGCCAAGGTATGTCTATCGGCTGCAAAGTAACTTTGCGTGGCGACAGAATGTATCAATTTATTGATAAATTAATATCTGCTGCTATCCCCCGGGTAAGGGACTTTAAAGGTGTATCGGCTAAGGCTTTTGATGGCCATGGCAACTATACCTTAGGCTTAAAAGAGCAGTTGATTTTCCCGGAAATTGAATATGATAAAATCGATAAACTTCGCGGTATGGAAATTGCCTTTGTTACATCGGCTAAAACCGACGAAGAATGCAAAGAGCTACTTGCCCAAATGGGTATGCCCTTTGCCGACAAGTAAGCCTTGAAGGAGGAGGGAAAGTCGTGGCTAAAACTTCAATGAAGGTAAAGCAAAAGCGTGAACCAAAATTTAGCGTAAGAGGATATAATCGCTGCAATATCTGCGGTCGTCCTCATGCTTATATGCGTAAATTCGGCATCTGCCGTATTTGTTTCCGCGGATTGGCCTATAAAGGAGAAATCCCCGGTGTTACCAAGTCCAGCTGGTAAACGGGAAATGGAAGGAGGTATTTTCTATGGTTGTAACAGATCCGATTGCAGATTTTTTAACCAGAATCCGCAATGCCAATATGGTGTATATGGAAAAGGTGGAAATCCCCGCTTCTAAAACCAAAATGGCGATGGCTGCTATTTTGAAAGAAGAAGGTTTCATCAAAGATATAGAATATATTGAAGATGGTAAGCAAGGCATTATTCGCCTTTATCTCAAATATAGCGGTTCTAAAGACCGTGTAATTTCTGGGTTAAAGCGTATTAGCCGCCCCGGTTTGCGTGTTTATGCTCGCAAAGATGAATTGCCGAAAGTTTTAGGTGGCTTAGGTGTTGCCATTATATCCACTTCCGGCGGGCTAATGACAGATAAAGCCGCTCGTAAGCAAGGTGTAGGTGGCGAAGTATTGTGCTATGTGTGGTAAATAACCGCTGCAGGAGGTGTAAAGATGTCTCGCGTTGGTAAATCGCCAATCGTTTTGCCTGAAGGCGTAAGCGCCACAATTTCCGGCAATGCGGTTGAAGTTAAAGGGCCGAAAGGCGTACTAAATAGGGAGTTTTCCCCAAAAATAGGAATTGCTCTTAACGATGGTGTTATCACTGTTACCCGTAGCAGCGATATCCCCCAAGAAAGAGCTTTACATGGCTTAACCAGAGCCTTAATAAATAATATGGTAGTTGGTGTTTCCAAGGGTTTCGAAAAGCATTTGCTTTTAGTAGGTGTAGGTTACAGAGCCGCAATGAACGGCACTAAGCTTGCCTTAACCGTTGGTAAATCCCATCCGGTAGAGATGGATCCCGGTGCAGATTTAACTGTTGCCGTTCCCCAACCTACCAGCATTGTAGTTAGCGGTATCGATAAAGAAAAGGTTGGCGCTTTTGCGGCTAATATCCGCGAAGTTCGTCCGCCGGAGCCTTATAAAGGCAAAGGTATTCGCTATGCTGATGAAGTTGTCAAACGTAAAGCCGGTAAAACCGGAGCTAAATAACCATTAAGATCAGCTATATTTCTTAATCGGTGAAAGGAAGGGACAAAATGTTTAAAAGGATTAATCGTAAAGCTATACGAGCCAAAAAGCATTATCGGATTCGCCGCCATATTAATGGCAGTGCCGATTGCCCTCGTTTGGCAGTATATCGCAGCAATAAGCATATTTATGCGCAATTGATAGATGATGTTGCCGGTACTACTTTAGCCAGCGCTTCCACTAATGAAGCTGCCCTTAAGGGCGAGAACGGCTCTAATAAAGATGCCGCTAAAAAAGTTGGCTTAAAACTTGCCGAAAATGCTAAGGCAAAAGGCATTAGTAAAGTAGTATTCGATCGTGGAGGTTTAATTTACCATGGTCGTGTGGCAGCACTTGCCGAAGGCGCCAGAGAAGGCGGCCTCGATTTTTAGGCGAAGGAGGGTATGTTAATGGCAAGAGATTTCGGAAGAGATAATCGTGATCGTAATCGAGATAAAAACCAAGAACCACCGGAGTTTCAGGAAAAAGTAGTTTTTATTAACCGCGTGGCCAAAGTTGTAAAAGGCGGTCGTCGTTTTAGCTTCAGCGCTTTAGTTGTAGTTGGCGATGGCAAAGGCCGTGTTGGCATGGGCATGGGCAAAGCTGCCGAAGTGCCGGAAGCCATCCGCAAGGGTGTAGAAGATGCCAAAAAGCATTTAGTAAATGTGCCTATCTTAAACTCCACCGTGCCGCATGAAGTTATCGGCCGTTATGGTGCCGGCGCTGTTTTAATTAAGCCCGCTGCCAAAGGTACCGGTGTTATCGCCGGTGGCCCGGTGCGTGCCGTGCTTGAATTAGCCGGTGTAAAAAATATTTTGACCAAATCTTTGGGGTCGAATACAGCCATCAATATGGTTAGAGCAACCATTGCCGGGCTGGAATCCTTAAAGACAGTAGAAGAAGTTGCTCGTCTAAGAGGTAAAACACCTGAAGAGATTTTGGGTTAAGGAGGGAATATTAATGGCAAAAATCAAAATTTCCTTAACAAAAAGCCCGATTGGCTATAATAAAAAGCAAAGGGCAACCGCAGAATCCTTAGGTTTAAGAAAACTGCAATCTTCGGCAATCCATAATGATACTCCGGATATTAGGGGCAAAGTAGCAAGCATTGCACATTTGCTCACCGTAGAAGAAATTGCCGAGTAATAGGGAGGTGTAAGCAAATGAAGCTTCATGAATTAGCCCCGGCTCCCGGTAGTCGTCAAAAGCCGCTAAGGGTGGGTCGTGGTACAGGCTCGGGCACTGGTAAAACCAGTGGTCGTGGTCATAAAGGCCAAAAATCTCGCTCCGGCGGTGGTGTACGCCCCGGTTTTGAAGGCGGCCAAATGCCCCTTTCTCGCCGTTTGCCTAAGCGCGGTTTTACCAATGTTTGGAAAAAGCAAATCGTTAATATCGATTTAGGCGCCTTAGAGCAATTCGAGAATGGCACCGTAGTAACCACCGAGCTTTTAATCGAAAGCGGCCTAATTAAAAAAGCTGCCGACGGTGTTAAAGTTTTAAATAATGGCGAACTAACCAAAAAGTTAACCGTTAAGTTAGCCGCCAGCAAATCTGCAGAGGAAAAAATCACTGCTTTAGGCGGAAAAGTAGAGGTGAAGTAAGTGTTTCAGACATTGATTAATGCTTGCAAAATCCCCGAAGTAAGAGCTAAATTATTATTTACTTTAGCCATGCTCGCCATCTTTCGCCTAGGTTCGCATATACCGGTTCCCGGTATCGATCCTAGCCAAGTAGAAGCTTTGCTGGGTAATGATTTGTTCGGCATGGCCGATATCCTTACCGGTGGCGCTTTGCTTAATCTAACCATCTTTGCTATGGGTATTATTCCCTATATTAATGCCTCGATTATTATTCAGCTATTAACCATGGTTGTACCGTATTTCGAGCGTTTAGCTAAAGAAGGCCAAGAAGGCAGAAAAAAAATGAGCCAATATACCCGTTATGGGGCAGTTGGTTTAGGTTTTATCCAGGCTTTAGTTATGTCGATTTATTTACAAAGCGCCATGGCTAATCCCGGGGTGTGGACCATCTTAGTTTCGGCCATTACCTTAACCGCCGGTACTGCATTTTTAATGTGGTTGGGCGAATTAATTACCGAGCATGGTATCGGTAATGGTATTTCTTTAATAATCTTTGGCGGTATCGTTTCGCGTTTACCGGCAGGTATTAATACTTTAGTGCAATATGTACAAACCGGTACTACCTCGGTTATTGCGGTTATTATCTTTGTAATAGTTGCAGTATTGATGGTAACAGGTGTTGTAGCAGTACAGGAAGCCCAAAGAAGGGTACCTGTACAATATGCCAAAAGGGTTGTAGGGCGTAAGATGTATGGTGGCCAAAGCACCCATATCCCGATGAAAATCAATCAAGCCGGTGTTATCCCGATTATTTTCTCGACAGCTATTCTTACTTTCCCCGGTATTATCGCCGGATTTTTCCCCGATAATGCTTTTGCCCAAGGCGTATTAAATGTTCTTAATTTCCAGCATCCGGTATATATTATTCTATATGCCATCTTTATCTTTGGTTTTACCTATTTTTATACAGCAGCTACTTTTAATACAGTTGATATTGCTGATAATTTGCGTAAAAATGGTGGTTTTATCCCCGGCTTACGCCCGGGTAGGCCTACCGGTGAATACCTTGATAAAGTATTATCCAGGCTAACATTTTCCGGAGCAACCTTTTTAACTATTATTGCTTTAATGCCCAGCATTTTTATGGCCATATCGGGCATGAATCTTTATTTCGGCGGTACTTCTTTATTGATTGCTGTTGGTGTAGCACTTGATACCATGAAGCAGATAGAATCGCATTTATTAATGCGCCACTATCAGGGCTTTATGAAATAAAGGGGACTAAGTTCATGCAAATAATTTTATTGGGCCCTCCCGGTGCGGGTAAGGGTACTCAATCCGATAATTTGGTAAAAATGCTTGCTATTCCTCATATCTCCACCGGGGATATGTTTAGGGCAGCTATTAAATCGGCTACTCCTTTAGGCATCGAGGCCAATAACTATATGCATCAGGGTTTATTGGTGCCCGATAGCCTAACGATAGCCATAGTAAAGGATCGGCTAAAACAAGTAGATTGCAAAGATGGCTTCTTACTGGATGGCTTTCCGCGCACAATTGCTCAGGCCGAGGCCTTAGATCAAATTTTAGAAGAACTAAATTTACCGATAACAACAGTGCTAAATATTAATGTTCCTAAGGAAAAGCTTATTAGCCGCCTTACCGGTAGATGGATGTGTTCTGGTTGCGGCAGTATTTATCATCTGCTATATAATGCTCCGGCGGTCGAAGGTGTGTGCGATACTTGCGATAGCCACCTATATCAGCGCAATGATGATAAAGCGGAAACTGTCAATAGCCGATTAGATGTGTACGAAGAACAAACCGCGCCCTTGATTGCCTATTATCAGCAAAAGCAACTTTTGCAAGATATAGATGGCGATCAGCCAATGAATCAGGTTTTAGATGATTTGGGCAAGGCGCTAAATAAGTTTGATGATAACTAATCTGATTCGGTTACTCTCGTTTTCATTTGTTAAGAGTTAGTAGATATTTTCAAAGGGGAAAGTATGGGCAGGATTTTACTCCATATCGAAAACACTATTAATACTAAGGAAAAAGACCTACTAACCTCAAAGTATGATTTAGCCTTAGGGCAAATAGTAAAATCATTAACGGGGCGAGATAAAGATAATTATTATTTAATTATTGGTTTTGATAATAATAAACTTGTCTTGGCCGATGGCCGCAAGCGCCCTGTTAATTTCCCCAAAAAGAAAAATATCCGCCATGTCCAAAAATGCAATTTGTTTGCGGCTGATCAAACTGTTTTTAGACAAGGCAATAGTTTAACTGATGAACAAGTACGGGCTTACCTTAAGGCAAGCCGGTTGCTTAGCAAGTGAATTGAATAAGGAGGGCAAATATGTCTAAACAAGATGCGATTGAAATCGACGGTGTTGTAATAGAGCCATTGCCAAATGCGATGTTTACAGTAGAACTTAGCAATGGTCATCGGATTTTGGCGCATATTTCCGGCAAAATTCGCACCAACTATATCCGAATATTGCCGGGCGATAAAGTAACGGTTGAATTGAGTCCTTATGATTTAAAGCGGGGCCGAATCACCTATAGATATAAATAGTATGGATTGTGCTTAATATAAGGAGGTTTTTCGATGAAGGTTAGAGCTTCTGTAAAACCAATATGCGAAAAGTGTAAAGTAATTAAAAGACGGGGCAAAGTAATGGTAATTTGCTCCAATACCAAGCATAAGCAAACCCAAGGTTAATTGGGTAGTGTATATTTTGGAGGTGTTACATTAAATGGCACGTATTGCTGGCGTAGACTTGCCCAGAGATAAAAGGGTAGAAATAGGTCTTACCTATATTTATGGTGTAGGCTTAAAAACTTCTCAAAAAATTCTTGCCGAAGCCGGGGTTAATCCCGATACCCGCGTAAGAGATTTAACCGAAGACGAAACGATTAAAATCCGCGAAGTTTTAGGACGCACCTGTCATGTTGAGGGCGATTTACGCCGAGAAATTGCCCTAAATATTAAACGTTTAGGCGAAATCGGTTGCTATCGCGGTATTCGTCATCGCAGAGGCTTGCCGGTTCGTGGGCAAAAAACCAAAACCAATGCCCGTACCCGTAAAGGTCCTAAGCGTACAGTAGGCGCTAAAAGGAAGAAATAAGAAAGGAGGTTAAGATTATGGCTCGTAGACAAACGAGAAGAAGAAAAGACAGAAAAAATATCGATTCCGGGGTGGCTCATATTCAGTCCACCTTTAATAATACTTTAATTAGTATTACCGATAAAAGCGGTAATGCCATATCTTGGTCCTCCGCAGGAGCCATGGGCTTTAAGGGTTCGCGTAAAAGCACCCCTTTTGCTGCCCAAATGGCTGCTGAAGTAGCTGCTAAAGAAGCTATGGAGCATGGTATGCGTTCGGTAGAATGTTTAGTAAAAGGCCCCGGTTCGGGCCGCGAAGCAGCTATCCGCTCTTTGCAAGCCGCCGGGCTTGAAGTTAGCATGATTAAAGATGTTACTCCTATTCCTCATAATGGCTGCAGACCGCCTAAGAGAAGAAGAGTATAACAGGAGGTGAGCTAAATGGCAGTAAATAGAGATCCAATTTTGAAAAAATGCCGTTCTTTAGGCATCGAGCCTACTTGGATGGGTATTCATAAAGAATCCGATCGTCAACCCAAAAAATCCAATAAAAAAATGAGCAACTATGGTATGCAATTGCGCGAAAAACAAAAAGCCAAGTTTATTTACGGCGTTTTGGAAAAGCAATTCCGCAATACCTTTAAAAAGGCCGAAAAGAAAAAAGGCTTAACCGGTGAAAACTTATTGATTATGCTGGAAAGCCGCTTGGATAATATTGTTTTCCGCCTTGGCTTTGCTTCCTCTCGTAGAGAAGCCCGCCAATTGGTAACCCATGGCCATTTTATGGTTAATGGCAAAAAGGTGGATATCCCTTCCTATGCTTGCAAGGCAGGCGATACTATTCAAGTAAAAGAAAAGAGCATCAACTCTCCCAAATTTAAGGAAATGAAAGGCTCTTTGGTTGCTGTTCCGGCTTGGTTATCTACCGATTTGGAAAAATTCGAGGGTAAAGTAATCGAATTACCTAACCGCGAGCAAATCGATGTGCCGGTTGACGAGCAGCTAATCGTTGAATTATATTCTAAGTAAAATTGTATTCCCTAAAAGGCATCCGTAACAGGTAGCCCGGAAAATGTTCAATATTAGGAGGGTTTAATTTGTTTGGAATTGAAAAGCCAAGAATACAATGCGAAAAAATGGAAGCCGATAATTCTTATGGCAGATTTGTGGTAGAGCCTCTCGAGCGAGGCTATGGCATGACTTTAGGCAATTCCCTAAGAAGGGTTCTGTTATCTTCTTTGCCGGGAGCTGCGGTTACCGCTGTAAAAATTGATGGTGTATTGCATGAGTTTTCTACCGCCCCCGGGGTGGTAGAGGATATTACCGATATCATCCTTAATTTAAAAAAGCTGGCCGTAAAAATGCATTGTGATGATCCGCGCACTATTTTTATCGATGCAAATGGTGCCGGCCAAGTATTTGCTTCCGATATCAAAACCGACCCCGATGTAGAAATTTTAAATCCCGATCATTATATCGCCACCTTAGACGAGGGCGGCGCCTTAAGGATGGAAATTTCGGTAGCAAAGGGTAGGGGTTATGTTAGCGCCGAGAAGAATAAACAAGAGGGCCAGCCGATTGGAATTATCCCGGTTGATTCACTTTTCTCGCCGGTAATCAAAGTTAATTTTGCAGTAGAAGATACCAGGGTTGGTCAGCATACCGACTATGACAAGCTAACCTTAGATGTTTGGACAGATTGCACAATTTGCCCGGACGAAGCAATTAGCGCATCTGCTCATATTCTTACCGAATACCTGGATTTATTCGTAGAATTAACCGAATCGATGTCTACCGAAGTTACTTTAATCGAAAAAGAAGATAGCAAAAAAGATAAACTGATGGAAATGACCATCGAAGAGCTCGATTTTTCGGTACGTTCCTACAATTGCTTAAAGCGGGCCGGTATCCATACCGCCCAGGAGTTGGCCAATAAGAGCGAAGATGAAATGATGAAGGTTCGCAACTTAGGGCGCAAATCCTTAGAAGAAGTAATTAGCAAGCTTGCTGAGCTGGGTTTATCCTTGCGCAGAAGCGATGATTAATTGAGCACCACTTAAGAAGGAGGAACTTAAAATGGCTTACCGCAGGTTGGGAGTGAAAAGCGCACATCGCAGATCTATGTTGCGTAATGCTGCTACCTCACTTCTAAAACATGGCAAAATCGAAACCACGGAGCCACGGGCTAAAGAGATTGCCTCTGTGGCCGAGAAAATGATCACCTTAGGCAAAAAAGGTGATTTGGCTGCCCGCCGTATGGCTTTGGCTTATTTAATGGAAGAAGATGTAGTCAGCAAAGTATTTGGCGAAACCGCTCAAAAATATGCCGACCGTCAAGGGGGTTATACCCGTATTATCCGTTTAGGCAAAAGACGTGGCGATGCTGCAACCATAGTTTTATTAGAACTGGTATAATTTGCAGCCGGGGCGGTAAACTTCTTAAGAAGTTGCCGCCCCCTTTTTTAGGAGAACCCTTAAATGATTGAAATAAAAAATATATCATTTGGCTATCAAGAAGCAGCACCCCCCATTTTAAATGATTTAAGCCTAGATATTGCAGCCGGCCTTTGGCTAACAATAATCGGGGCTAATGGCTCGGGCAAAAGCACCTTAGCACGTCATTTAAACGGGCTTTTATTGCCTTTTAGCGGCGATGTTTTTATTGATGGCCTAAATAGTAAAGAACAAGCTGCCCTCTGGCAAATCAGGCAAAGGGTTGCTTTTGTTTTTCAAAACCCCGATAATCAGCTTATAGCCAGCTCGGTAGAGGATGATATTGTCTTTGGGCCGGAAAATCTTGGCTTAAGCCGTGCCGAAATTGCCAAGCGCTTAGAAGATGTGCTTAAAATTTGCGGCCTGGAATCTAAAAGGGCTAAGGCGCCTTATCAATTATCGGGTGGCGAAAAGCAAAAAGTGGCCATAGCAGGTGCCCTTGCCATGCAGCCTAATTATATGGTATTGGATGAGCCTACCAGTATGCTCGATCCTATTTTGCGTAAAACTATTATTCAAACCCTGCAAAAATTGCATCAGCAATTGGGCATGGGTATTATTTATATTACCAATATTATGGAAGAAGCCTTGCTGGCAGAGCGGATTATCGTTTTAGCCAATGGCCATGTTATTAAAGATGGCAGCCCGCAGCAGGTTTTTAGCAATCATCAGTTTTTATTAGAACAAAAATTAGATATCCCACCGATTAGTCATATTGCCTCTTTGCTAAAAGGCCAAGGCTTGGCTGATTTAGACGGGATTTTAACCATAGATGATTTTAGTGATGCCTTGGCAAAATTGCCAAAACCGAAACAAAAGGCCGCCGCAAGCATAATTATCGAAGCGGCTGAGCCAAACCCAATTATCGAAATTAATGATTTATGTTATGCCTATCAAAAAAGTGGCCAAAAAACCGAGGCCTTGCATAATTTTACAATAAGTTTTAATAAAAATAAATTAACAGCCTTAATCGGCCATAGCGGTTCGGGTAAAAGTACCTTAATGCAGCTTATTGCCGGCCTTATTCCGCCCAAAAGCGGCCATCTTAAAGTGGCCGGCCAGGATAGCTCAAGCTTAAAAAAAGGTGCAGTTTTTAAGGATGTAGGCTTGGTATTTCAGTATCCCGAGCAACAATTATTTGCCGAAACTGTTTTTGAAGAAATAGCCTTTGGGCCGCGCAATTTAGGTATAGCCGAAGAAAATATAGCCCAAGTTGTAGAAAAAGCCCTGGCCCAGGTGGGCTTGGATTATCAGCAATTTAAAGATAAATCGCCTTTTAATTTATCAGGTGGCCAAAAAAGACGAATTTGCATAGCCTCGATTTTGGCGATGAATAATCAAATTATTATCTTTGATGAACCAACCGCCGGCCTTGACGAAGCCGGCCGTAAATGGATGATTAATTTAGCGCAAACCCTGCTTAAAGATGGTAAAACCATATTATGGGTATCCCATAATATGGAAGAAGTAGCCGAGCTTGCCGATTATATTGCCGTTTTAAACGAAGGCAATTTATTCCTTTATGGTAGCCCCCAGCAGGTATTTGCCAAGCAGCAACAATTAGAAGCCATTAATTTGGATATACCGCTGGCCGCTAAATTAATTCGTAATTTGCAGGATAAAGGCTATCTTGTAGCCGGGCAAGCCATCACCGCCGAGCAGGCCGCCGCCGAAATTGCCGCCTTATGGCGGCCTAGGGGGGAGGTAAATAATGCTAACGGATAATCTTTTAATCGGCCAATATTATAGCGCTAAATCTTTGGTGCATGGCCTAAATGCCAAAAGCAAAATTATTGCCTCTATGCTTTATATGATAGCCCTATTCGTGGTAGATAGCTTTATTGGTTATGGCTTTTTAAGCCTAGTATTTATTAGCACTTTGCTTTTAAGCCGTATCCCAATTTTAGTTTTGCTAAAAGGCCTTAAAATGATATTTTTCTTTTGTGTTCTTACCTGGGTTTTAAATGCTTTTTTTCAGCCCGGGCAAATCATTTGGCAATGGCAATTTTTAAAATTAACTGTCGAAGGCCTAATTCATGGTGCGGCAATGGCTTTACGTCTATTGCTTTTGGTGGCTTTTGCCTCTTTGCTTACCCTAACTACCACGCCGCTTGCCTTAACCGATGGGCTCGAAGAATTATTAAATCCGCTAAGGCGCTTTAAAGTTCCTGCCCATGAAATAGCGATGATTATGTCGATAGCCTTGCGCTTTATTCCCACTATTTTGGATGAATTCGAAAGAATCATTTTAGCTCAAAGAGCCAGAGGCGCTAATTTAAGCCAAGGTAATATTCTGCAAAGGGTAAAAGCCCTGTTACCGTTACTGGTACCTCTATTTGTATCGGCCTTTAGAAGGGCCGATGATTTAGCCCAAGCCATGGAGGCTAAATGCTATCGGGGTGGCATTGGGCGTACTCGCTTTAAGCTTATTCCCTGGCAAAAGCAAGATAGCTTGTATTTAGGCTCTTTTATAGTCAGCTTGCTGGCTGCTATTGTTTTAAGAATTTGGTTTTAGATAAGGATAAGCGATGACTAATATCAAATTAATAATAGAATATGATGGCTATAATTATCAAGGCTGGCAGCGTCAGGCTAAGGATAAGGGTTGCGGTGTGCAGCAGGTGGTAGAGGAAGCCTTAAGCGAGCTTTTGCGCCAAAAAATAACCATTAATGGGGCAGGCCGCACCGATAGCGGTGTGCATGCCTTGGGGCAGGTAGCCAATTTTAAAGCGCCTAAGCCCTTGCCGGCGGCTAATTTTAAGCCGGCTTTAAATAATATTTTGCCGCCCGATATCAGAATTAAGCAGTCGCTGGCAGTAGGGGCAGATTTTCATGCCCGTTATAGCGCCATTGGTAAGCGCTATCAATATTTGCTGGCTTATGATCAGGTTACGGCTTTTAATCAACGCTATTTTTGGCCGCAAGCCAAGGCTTTAGATATAGCTGCAATGGAGGAGGCCGCCACCTATTTAATCGGTGAGCATGATTTTCGGCATTTTAGCCTAAAAGGCGGTAAGATTGTCGATTTTAGGCGTAATATTGAGCATATCAAAATTTTTAAGCCCAACCCGGCTATAATCCCATGTTATTTAAGTGATCCGTTGCTGATAGAGGCTAAAGGTAATGGTTTTTTATACAAAATGGTGCGCCTAATTGCCGCCCGTTTGGTGGCGGTGGGGCAGGGTAAAATTAAGCCGCAGCAAATGGCCGATTTTTTGGCAGGTCAAGTACCGCTGCGTATACCGCCGGCGCCGGCTAATGGTTTAAGCTTGGTCGAGGTTTATTATTAAAATAAGCAGGATAAAGCTGCGAATAAAGAGAAAAATACTAATGAATAAATATTAATTTTAAATAGATGGAGGAAGACTATGCTGGATTTAAAATTTGTAAGGGCCAATCCCCAATTGGTAGAGCAAGCTTTGGCAAATAGGGGTGGCCAAATTTCCTTAGCTGAGTTTATGAGCTTAGAAGAAGAGCGCCGCAGTTTACTAGCCAAAGTGGAAGAAATGAAGGCCGAGCGCAACAGGGTATCCAAAGAAGTAGGCAAAATGAAGCAAGCCGGCGCCGATGCCAGCGATATTATGGCTCAAATGCGTGATTTAGGCGATCAAATTGCCGTAATCGACGAAAACTTAAAGCAGGTGGAATCCCAAATCGAGCAAATTTTGCTAGCCATCCCCAATATCCCCGATCAATCGGTACCGATTGGCGCTGATGAAAATGCCAATCTCGAGGTTCGTAAGCATGGCGAAATTGCAGAATATGATTTTGAGCCTTTAAACCATTGGGATATTGGTGCTAATCTTGATATTTTGGATTTTGAAAGAGCAGCCAAAATTTCCGGCGCCCGTTTTACAGTATATAAAGGCTTGGGCGCACGCCTAGAGCGGGCTGTAATCAACTTTTTCTTGGACTTGCATACCTCCGAGCATGGTTATACCGAAATTCTGCCGCCTTTTATGGTAAATTCGGCCGCCATGCAGGGCACAGGTCAGTTGCCTAAATTTAAAGAGGATATGTTCCATATCGAAAACACCGATTATTATTTAATCCCTACCTCGGAAGTGCCTTTAACCAATTTGCATATGAATGAAATTTTGGATTTTGAGCAATTGCCGATTTATTATACAGCCTATTCGGCCTGCTTTAGGGCAGAAGCCGGGGCAGCAGGCCGCGATACCAGAGGCTTAATCCGTCAACATCAATTTAATAAAGTGGAATTGGTAAAATTATCCGCCCCGGAGAGCAGCTTTGAAGAGCTGGAAAAAATGACGGCCAATGCCGAAACTGTTTTGCAAAAATTAGGCTTACCATACCGTGTGTGCTGTTTATCCACCGGCGATATGGGCTTTAGCAGCGCCAAAACCTATGATATCGAGGTATATTTACCCGGCTTTGGCGGCTATCGGGAGATTTCTTCCTGCTCTAATTGCATCGATTTCCAGGCACGCCGAGCAAATATTCGTTTTAGAAGGGAAGGTGGCAAGCCGGAATTTGTGCATACGCTTAATGGTTCGGGGGTAGCAATTGGGCGTACTGTTGTTGCTATTTTAGAAAATTATCAGCAAAAAGATGGTTCGGTAAAAATACCGGAGGCTTTAGTGCCTTATATGGGTGGTTGTACAGAGATTAGATAAGGAGAAAAATATGAATAAAAAGTTAATATTGTTTAGTGTTTTAATAATTAGTATGCTGGCTTTTATGCCGGGTATGGCTTTAGCTTTTGATGTTCCTGCTACAACCGTAGAATTTAACGAGGATTATTATGATAGTAGCAGTGATTTACTGAAAATACATCATTTATTGGGGGATACCACAGATCTTTATGATTATCCGGATGACCCTAGGGCTGCCGCTGTTGCCCAAATGGAACAAATGTTTATCGGCTTTTTGCAAACTTATGGCTCCTATGGCCAATTCTGGACATCGGTAGGTGTTGGTAAACCTATGGTTGATATCGAGGATGGTTTTTTTAATTTTGAATCTGGTACTACCTATGGAGTTAAGATAAATTTGGCAGGGTTAAATCCAACTGATCATCAGGTTACGGTTTTGCAGTATATTACTGATTTTCAGACATATCAAGATCAGGATCCAAGTGATCTAGAAGGTATGATGGCTGCGCTTTTTAGTAATCCCACCCCGATTAGCGCTACAGTTGAAAATGGCAGTTATAGTTTTGAATATACGCATAGTGGAGCTGATACCTCCGAAGCAAGGGTAGTTTGCTTTGCTACCTATATAAGCGAAACCGATTCGCCTACTCCTTCGCCATTGCCTTCGCCCACGCCGGATAGGGTTAAAAACACTATTATTTTAGAAAATGGCGGTCAAGGTGCTTATTTGCAAAGCGGCAATGATATTGTTAAGGCTATAAACGGCCAAGCTGATCAAAAGGTTAGCGGCACGCCTACCATTTATTTTGAGCCGGGAATTAAGGATAATCATAATTTTATTGGATTTGAGCTTGAGCATGATCAAGAGAATGCTCTTATTCCTACTATTAATGAGCCTGCCGATGGCGAAACTGCCTATAATTTTAAAATTCCCAGCGGTAGTGATGGTATCGAGTATACTATCACGGCACTTTGGGAGGAAATTATAATCCCGGAGCCGGTAGTAGAGGAGCCTATTGTTGATGAGGAGATTAAGTATCATTTAACTTTTAGCGATGTTGGTACGGGTGGTTCTACAGATATAATGGTAGAGGCCGGCAGCCAAGTTATGGCTATGGCCGGTAGCAAAACCGATTATACTTTTAGCGAATGGACAATGCAAATTGCCGCAAGCGGTATAGTAGTGAGCGATTTTGATATTTTGTTGGCGGATAGCAGTTTTGTAATGCCTGCTTCTGATGTGCATTTAACTGTTAATTGGCTGGATAATTCTTTACTTTTAGATCAAGGAGCGCCTACGGGTTCTTTGAATATACCGGGGCATGTAAATCCGCAAACCGGCATACCATCTATGCCTGATTTTAATTTTAATTTCCAAGTACATTGTCCGGCGATTATCAAAGAAGAAGAAATGGATTAAAAATCGCAAAAGGTTTCTTTTGTTTCTTTTCTTTCCTCAAAAGAAAAGAAAGGTTTTAATCTT
>CAYJBP010000022.1:0-22273 GCA_964368605.1 uncultured Peptococcaceae bacterium
AATTCTCGGCCAAAAAACGGCCAAGAATTTTTTATGGCACAATTATATCATAAATGCCAGTTAGGTTATGCAGGAAGTTATCATTTCTTGACATTTATGATATAATAATTACTACATATATTTAATTTAAAGGAGCAAAAAATGGCAACCTGTTCGCTACATTTAGCCAAAGCTAAAGATGGCTATATAAATATAGAAGATTTAGGAAAATTATTAGCACCGCTAAGTCCGCTTAGCCCCAGCCATAATGAAGAAAAATATATTATTTATATTGGTCAAATATGGCCATTAAGCCAGGATAAAGGGCTAAATCCTCATCCTAAGCTTATTTATTGCTTATATAAATACTTGCAAGCACAAGGTATAGCAAAGCCCCAAATTGCTTTTAATTGTGCCCCCGGCTATACGGCCGACGATTGTTTAACAAAAAGTGGCTTAACTACTCTAAATATCGCCGCCGATGCCTTTTATAATCTTGATAATGACACTCGTTTAAGCCGCAATTGCAGCCATAATCTAGCCACAAGTAAGCTTGATCTGCCTAAAACCTTATTAATGGCCGATTGTTTGATAAATGTCGCTAAATATCGGCATAAAGATCAATTGCTATTTGGTTCGGCCTTTTATAACTTGGCATCTGCTGCCGATTTAAACTTAGAAGATCCGGCTTTTCAGCGCAAAATTGTTGATTTATATACAGTAATTCAGCCCGATTTGCATATTATCGATAGTATTATCGGCAATCAGGGCTTTCAAAATCAATCGCTTATTTTGGCTGCTCAAGATGGTCTGGCTATTGATATTACCATGGCCAGTTTAAGCGGTTTATTTACCGATGATATTGAATATATGCAGTTAGCTGCCCAGTATGGTTTGGGTATTGCCCTTGCCGGGGAAATTAATATTTGCGGCGACGACTTAAGGAGACCAAGTGATGACTAAATATTTTGATAGCCATACCCATAGTAAAATTTCTTTTGATGCCTCTATATCGATACAGGAAAGTTGCCGGCAAGCTTTGGCACAAGGTGTTGATGGCTTGGTATTTACCGAGCATGTCGAGCTGGAATTGCCCGGGGTAGGGGATTGCTATCCTGCTGATGGCTATGATCAGGAAATTGCCTCGGCCAGGCTTTTTTTTCCCACCCTTTATCTGGGGCAAGGTATCGAAATCGATTTAAATTGCAATCGTAGCGATGAGTTGCGTACTATTGCAGCCGATCCCAAATGGGATTTTCTGCTTGGTGCTTGGCATCAGGCCGATGGCATTTCTATTTGCAATGGTTCATTTAGCTTAAATAAAACGCCTGCTGAAGCCTATCAGGAATATTGGCATAAACAGTATCAGGTGCTTAAATCCGAAGATTATTTTGATGTTTTGGCTCATATCGATTTATTGCGTAGGGATAGCTCCTTAGTAGATTTTGGCTTTCCCTATGCCGATTATGCTCTGCTTATCGATGATATTCTAAAGCTATTAATCGAGCGTGGTCAGGGCATCGAGATTAATACCGGCGGCCTGCGTTATGCTTTTGGCGCTTGCCATCCGCATCCGGATATTCTCAAGCGCTATCGTCAATTAGGTGGCGAAATTATCACTTGCGGCTCGGATTGCCATACCATTAAATCAGCTTGTAGCGGACTTAAAGAGGGCTATCAGCATTTAAAAGAGGCCGGTTTTGATTATGTTTGCCTTTTTGAAAAGCGTAAGCCCCAATTTATCAAAATTTAGGAGGAATTATGCGCTTTATTTTGGGCAGAGCGGGCAGCGGCAAAACCGATTATTGCCTTAAGGAAATTGCTGCCCTCGATAAAATAACCAATCGTCCCTTGCTATTTTTATTGCCGGAGCAGGCCACCTTTACCCATGAAAGGATGTTGGCTACCAAATATAGCAGGGGTTTTAGTCGTGCCGAAGTAATAAGTTTTCGGCGCTTAATTTGGCAAGCCGCCGGCCAAAATCGGCTACCTGCCTTAAGCACTGCCGGCAAGGAAATGCTGATGGCTAATCTTATTCAAAAGCATAAAGGCCAGCTTAAATTGTTTAATCGTGCGCATTTGGGGCGTGGTTTTGCGGCTGCTATGGTAAAATTAGCCGAGGAAATGCTCAATCATGATTTAGATCCTGTACAGTTAAATAGCTATTTAAGCCAAATGCCGGCCGGTAATCAAAGCGATAAATTGGCCGATATCGACTTGCTTTATCGCAATTATTGTGAGGCCATTTTGGGTAATTATGATAATTTTCCCGATGGTCTTAACCTTTTGGCTAAAAAGATTTTAGAAGAAGGTTTTTTGGCTGAAGCCACGGTTTTTATCGATGGCTTTAGCTATTTTAATAATCAGGAAATCAAGGTTATCGAAGCCTTAATGCAAAAAACCGCGCGCCTCGAGATTTGCCTTTTACTTGACCCTGCCGAGGCCGACCAGCCCCTTAATGAGCATGATTTGTTTTATCAAAATTGGCATTTATATAGCCGCTTAACTGCGCTTGGCCATAGATTAAAAGTAAATATAAAGCCACCTATTATTTGTGATGGCCAAAATGGCCGCTTTAAAAATAGCCCGGAATTAGCTTTTGTGGAACAAAATTTATATAATTACAAACAAGTTAATTCCTGGCCTAATCCGCCTCAAAATCTGGAGATTATTTGTGCCGAAAACCCCCGTAATGAATTAGTTCAAGCGGCCTTAATCATTAAAAACTTGGTGCGTGAGCACGGTTTGCGCTATCGTGAAATTAGCCTAATTGCCCGTGATATTAGCCCTTATCAGCAATTGTTAGAGAGTATTTTTAGCGATATCCCATTTTTTATCGATACCCCTAAAAAGCTCTTTTTTCATCCTTTGATAGAGCTAATGCGCTCTTTGTTGGAGATTTGGCAAAATAAACCGCATTATCAGGCCATATTCCGCTATTTAAAAACCGGCCTGAGCACTTTAACCGAAGCTCAGGTAGATAAATTGGAAAACTATTGTTTAGGCCATGGCATTAAGGCTTGGCAATGGCTAAATGATGATGATTGGACTTATTTGCGCAATTTTAATAATCCCGAACAAAAGCAAGCCGTTTTGGCGGAGATTAATTTGCTTAAACAGCAGGCTATAGCCCCGATTAAACATTTTTTGGAAACGGCACCCGTAGCGGCCGATCCGCAAATTGCAGCCTATGATTTATTGCAGGCTTTGCTCGATTTTTGCCAAGAAGATTTTATTTACCAGAACCTAAATGATTGGCAAGAGCAGGCTTTAGTTGGTGGCCGTGCCGAGCAGGCTTTTAGCCATCGTCAGGTTTTAGATAAGCTATTGGAATATTTGCAAGAATCCCAAATTTTATTTGTAGATAGCTATTTTTCGGCCGCCGAAATCAGTGAAATTATTGATCAGCTTTGTCAATCGATGACTTTATCCTTAATTCCGCCCGGCTTGGATCAAGTATTGATTGCCTCTTTAGATCGTAGCAGAAGTCCGGAGATTAAGGCCGCTATTGTGCTTGGCTTAAATGCCGATGTTTTGCCTCAAAAAATAATGCCCCAATCCCTGCTTAGTGATTTTGAGCGCCAGGAATTGGCGGCTGCCGGTTTAGCTTTGGCACCACCTACTAATTTGCAGCAAATGGCCGAAAATTATTTGGCCTATATTGCTTTAAGTCGTGCCGAACAGTATTTGTTTTTACTTTATAGCCAAAATGATAGCCAAGGATCTGCTCTTTTACCTTCGCCATTAATTGCTGCGCTTAAACAAATTTTTCCCAAGCTAATAATTAAAAATGCCGATTTTAAAGAAGATGCAGCTTATTTGCAGGGTGGCTATCATAGTTTGGGTCAGTTGGCGCAAAAGCTGGCTGCCTATCGGGAAAGTGGCCAAATTAGCGATTTTTGGCTTGATGTTTTAGCTTGGTATAATCAACAAGATGCCTGGCAAAACGCTTTATCTACCATTGATGATGGCCTTTATTTTCAGCCTTTGCAAGGCAATTTAGCGCCGCAAAATCTGCATAAGCTTTATCCTAATATTTTAAAAAGCTCTGTTTCCCGTTTAGAGCGTTTTAAGGCTTGCCCCTTTGCCTATTTAGCAGCCTATGGCCTAAAATTAGCCAAGCGTGATATTTACGAGGTTAGCCCGGCCGCCAGAGGCGAGGTATTTCATCATGTTTTATCCGAAATTGGCCGCAAAATAGCCGTCGGCGACTTAGATTGGCAGGATATAAATCCCCAACTTGCCAAACAGCTTGTTGAGGATATTTTTGAGCAATTTATGCCGGACTTTTTAGACGGAATTCTCTTATCATCTGCCCATTATCAATATTTGGCAATACGCATAAAGCAAACCCTAATTAGCACCCTTTTATTGATTAGCAGGCAAATGTTAAGTGGTCAATTTGTGCAGGTAGCTTGGGAATTACCCTTTGGTTTTAATGATGAACAAAGCCTACCGCCTCTAAGCATCGAATTGGCTGATCAGCGCTTTTTGCAGCTAAGTGGCCGTATCGATCGTATCGATATTGCCCAAGGTAACCGAGCTTCTTATCTGCGGATTATCGATTATAAAAGCGGCGATAATCAATTAAAAGCCGAGGATATTTTTTATGGCCTAAAAATGCAGCTACTGCTTTATATGCAGGTGGTTTTAACCAATAGTGCCTATTTTAGCAAGGATAATTTAGAGGCGGCCGGCCTTTATTATATGACGGTGCAGGATCAGCTTTTAAACATGAAAAGGCCACCTGCTGCTGCATCTATTAATCCACCCGGCCTGCGCTTAAAGGGATTGACCATTCATAATCCCGAGGCCATTAATTTGGCAGATAATCAGGTTAATGGCTCAAGTGCGATTATTCCGGTGCAGTTTTCGGCCAAAAGCGGCATCTATAAAAACTCGCCAGGATTAAGTGCTGAGCAATTAGATTTACTTAAAAACCATTTGCTATCTACCTTGCGCCAAAGCGCAGAGGCTATTTTAAGTGGGCTTATGGATATTAAGCCTTATCAAAGTGCTAAATTCGAGCCTTGCCCTTTTTGTGATTATGCTGCCCTTTGTGCCTTTGATGGCGAATTGGCCGAGCGTGAACCAAAACCAAGCATCGCTAAAGATAAATTATGGCAGATTTTGGAGGGTAGCGATGAAATATAATTTTAATCCCCAGCAAGAGCAGGCCATTCATTTAAGTGGTCAAAATATTTTAGTTTCTGCTGCGGCCGGTAGCGGCAAAACTACCGTTTTAATCGAGCGTATTTTTGAGCATATCAGTGGCGTAAATCCCATCGATATCGACCGCTTATTGGTGCTCACTTTTACCAATGCCGCAGCTGCTCAAATGCGTCAACGATTAGAAACACGCCTTAACCAGGCTTTAAGTGCCGATCCTGCTAATCAATATTTGCGTAAACAATTGGCTTTATTGCCGCAGGCTTCGATTACAACCATTCATTCATTTTGCTTAAATACGATTCGCAAGTACTTTTATGCTTTACCGATTGATGCCGGCTTTAGGATTGCTACTCAAACCGAGCGCCAGATTTTGGGCGAAGATGTGCTGGCCGATTTTATGGAGGCTCAATATGAATTAGGTGGCGAAGATTTAGCGGCTTTGGCCGATTTATATGGCGGTAATCGTGATGACAAAGAGCTGCTACGGCTGATTAATGACTTGCATCAGTTTAGTTTAAGCCAAGCTAACCCTGCTGATTGGCTGAAAAAAACGGTGGTAGATTTTTGTAAGGCGCAAACAATTGATGATTTTTGCTGGAGCCCTTTTTTGGCGCAAATGATTGGCGAGGATTTGGCCTTTATCGGTGCTAATTTACAAAAAGCCTATGCCTATGGCGAAAATAATGATATTCCTCAAAAATGGCTTAAAACACTGGAGGCCGAACTGGCCGATTGGCAGCAGCTTAAACCGCATCAACAAAGCCTAAGCCAAGTTTTGGCATCTTTGGCAAATCAGCAATTTGGTAGAATGAGTGCAGCTAAAGATGGTGATGAGCTGGCTAAAGCTACTTTTAAAGAGCTGCGCCAGGCAGCAATTAAGCCTTGGCAGGAATTGATTAAGCAATATTGCCAGCGTGATTATCAGCTTTTGCTTGCTGATATGGCGGCGATAAACCCCTTATTGCAAAGGCTGCAATTGCTGGTAACAGGCTATGAGCAGGCATTAAGTAAACAAAAGCGTAAGCGAAATTTAATTGATTTTAGCGATATGGAGCATTTATGTTTGGCCTTATTGGCCGATAGCCAAAATGGCATTGCTGCCGAGTTACGCCAAAATTTTGCCGAAGTTTTAATCGATGAATATCAGGATATTAATCTAATCCAGGAAACCATTTTAAGTCTATTGCAAAATGGCAATAATTTATTTGCAGTGGGCGATGTTAAGCAGAGTATTTATCGTTTTAGGCTGGCCGAGCCACGGCTCTTTTTGCAGAAATATCAAGATTATGGCCTGGATATTGGTGGTAAGGCTATAGAGCTTAATTATAATTATCGCAGCAATCAAACTATTATTGCCGCGGTTAACTTTATTTTTGAACGCTTAATGAGCAAGGAGATTGCCGAAATTGATTATGACCTTAAGGCTAAGCTGCAGGCCGGCCGTGATGATGGTGGCGAGCCTGCCGAATTATGGCTAATCGAAAAAGAAGAAGCCCAGCTTGAGGTTGTAGAAGATGATGATGAGCAAGAAGCAGCCGGCGAACAGGCCGAGCATCATTTAAGCGCCGAAGCGCGCTTTATTGGTCAAAGAATTAGCCAAATAATAGCGGCAGGGCAGTATCAATATCGGGATATTGTAATTTTGCTGCGTTCGCCTCAGAATAAAGAGGCTATTTATATAGAAGAATTGCAAAGGCAGAATATAGCTGTAATTGCAGCTAAACATAATGATTTTTTGCAATCTAGCGAAATTAAATTAGTGCTGGCCTTATTAGCTATTTTGGATAATCCCCTGCGTGATATTGATTTGGCTGCAATTATGCGCTCGCTATGGGGCAGTTTTAGCATGGATCAGATTGCTAGTTTGCGCCTACTTAATCGCGAGCTGCCATTATGGTTATTGTTGGAGGATATAGTTTATGGCGAGCCGCCTGCCGAATTAGAGCAAGAACTTGTAGCAAAATGTGCCACTTTTGTTTACAGGATAAAAGCTTGGCGGCAGCAATTAAAATCGCAGCGCATTTCCGACTTTTTGATATATCTTTATGAGCAGGGCGGCTTATCTCAATTGGTATTATCATTGCCTTTAAGCAGCCAAAGGCAGGAAAATTTAGAGGCTTTTTATCATTTGGCTTTAGATTATGAAGAAGGTAATTATCAGGGATTATTTCGCTTTTTAACTTTTATCGAGCAAAATAAAAATCAAAATAGCCGCCGCCTAAGCGGAGCGGCTAATGGCCATAATGCGGTGCAGATTATGAGCATTCATCAAAGCAAGGGTTTAGAATTTCCCATTGTTTTTGTGGCCAATTTGGCAGCTAAATTTTCGCGCCGTGATGAATATCGCGATATTTTATGGCATAAAGATTTGGGGCTTGCGCCAAAAATTATCGATCGTGATAAAAGGATAAAATTCCCCAGCTTAGCACATGATGCCCTGCGTTTGGCTTTGCGCAAGGAAAACTTAGCCGAGGAAATGCGCATTTTATATGTAGCCTTAACCAGGGCTAAAGAAAAGCTAATTATTTGCGGTGCTGTAAAAGATATTCCTGCTAAGATAAAGGCCTGCTATCAGGCTATTGAAAACCAAGGCGAGCGCTTAAATGGTTATGATTTAGGGCGAGAAACTTCGCCGCTTAATTGGCTGATTAAGGCCTTGCTGATTAGCCCGGCCGCTAGGCCGCTTTATCAGGCTGCTGATTTAGAAATGCCTAGGTTTAGCAGGGAGGATGATTTGCTATGGCAATGCCGAATTATTCAGGCGCCTAAAGGGCAAGAGGCCGATTTGGTAGATAATAGTTTTAGCCGCCAAAACTTGCTGCAAAAGCTGGCAGAGCGGCCAAGTAATGAGCAGGTAAATAGGGTATTAGGCTATCACTATCCTTATCAAGCTATTGCCGATTATCCTGCTAAATGGTCGGTTACCGAATTAAATCGGCTCAAGCATTTACCGGCCGGTGATATTTTAAGCGAGGCCGCTTTTTGGCCTAATCTTGGGGCAAAAAAACCGGGATCCGGCTTAGAGCGGGGCAATATTTATCATCAAATTATGCAGCAAATCGATTTACAGGCTTTGGTGCAAAACCAATCTGTAAAGCAGCAAATAAAGCTTTTACTTGACCAAAATTTATTAACAGAGCAAGATTTAAGGCAAATAGATATCAAAAAAATAGAGGGCTTTTTTAAAAGCCCCTTAGCTAAGCGCCTGTTAAAGAGTAATCAAATTTGGCGCGAGCAAAAATTTACCTATGCTTTGCCTGCCAAAAGCTTAATTGCTGAGGCATCCGCTGATGATATGCTGGTTTTACAGGGCATTGTAGATTTGCTATTTATGGAAAATGAGCAGCTAATTTTAATCGATTATAAAAGCGGCGGTTTTGGCAAGAGCATTAGCCAATTGCAAGCCGATTATCAAAATCAAATACATTACTATCGCTTGGCCTTAGGCGATATTTTTAAGCAAGAAATTGCCGAAGCCTATTTAGTATTTTTAGATTTAGGCTTGCAAATAACAACATAATCAAGCCGATTTAAGCATATATTACAGTATATATTGCTTGAGGAGATGATTAAATGGCCAGTATCAACGATTATAATTGGCATGATCGCAGGCCAAATCGGCGGCCGATTCGTCCTTTGCGGATAATTATGGCGCAGGCGATTGCGTCGCTGATTTTGCTAGTAGCCACCATAGCTATGCTAGGGCAGGAAAATAATGGCGATAATTGGGCAGGCTATTTGATTAGCCAAAGCCTTGCTATTGAAAACTCTTGGACAAATTTTGGCTATCAGGATAATAGCAATCAGCCGCCGCAGGAAAATACCCAGCTTGCATCCGTGCCGGCCGCTGCTCCTTTAAAGAGTATCGAATTTGTAGCACCGGCTTCGGGTGTGGTAATTAGGGATATTGCTGCTGCATTAAATGGTCAAAATGCCCAACAGGCTATTATTATTCAGGGTTTGGCCAATCAGCAAATAAAGGCCGCCGCCGCCGGCCAAATTATGGCTATTAGCCAAGGAGAAAATGGATATACCATCGAAATTAGCCATAGCGATGGCTTTAGCAGCCTTTATCAAGGGTTAAGCCAAAGCGATTTAATAAGCGGCCAAGCCCTAAATAGCGGCGATAATTTAGGAATTAGCGAAAATGGCGAAATCCTTTTTGCTCTTTATCTAAATGATACCGAGGTTGATCCGCTTTATTATTTGTTCAGTGAGGAAGCATCATCACTGTAAGCTATAATTAAAAGGGGGCTGTCGCAAATGCGATGACCCTAATATTCTAAAAGTTTTTGGCTTTACCTTTTTACAAAAAGGTAAAAGGTTTTAATCTTTTGACCTTAATCTTTTTCTTTCAATTATCAAATAAAAGGAAATGTAGGCGAGATAGGAGCATAAAGCAGCTACAAAAACTGATAATCGAATTGATAAAATTGAAAGAAGCTGCTATTTTTATTTGCTGCGCAAATAAAAATGAAGTGCTCTACGCAAGACAAGCCATCAAGCAAAGCTTTTGCTTAAGAAAGCAAGTCTTGAACGAAAGAAAAGCAAACCTGTATTGAGAAAACCCCAAAAGGGAGGCTGTCACAAATACAACTATTTGCGACAGCCTCCCTTTTGTTTATTGCTAATACCTCGGGCTGTTTTGGCTTCGCCAAAAGGCGCCGGTTTTAAGCCAATTTCTTCCTTTGCTGCTTTTTATCAGCCAACTTAGATTGCCTTGCTTAAGTTTGTATTTGGCTTAAAACCTTTTTAAGACCGTGGGGCTCTGCCCCACACCCTGCAATTTTTTGGCAAAAAATTGAGTAAAACTTTAGGGGCTATCGCATTTGCGACAGCCCCCTAACTTATTATCTATTTACTATATTTTTCAACACAGGCTAATTTTGCGCTAATGCAGAAAACTTCCATGGCCAATTTTAATTCGGCAACCGGCGGGAAGGTGGGAGCAATACGGATATTGCTATCGGCAGGATCATTCTTATAAGGGTAGGGAGCGCCGGCACCTGTTAATTCAACGCCACATTCTTTGCAGAGTTGAACAGTTCTTTTAGCGCAACCTTCCGGTAAAAATACCGAGATAAAATAGCCGCCTTTAGGCTCTTGCCAGGTGGCAATTTCAAGCGGAGCCAATTCATTACGTAAGCCTTCGAATACGATATCGAATTTAGGCTTCATAATGGCGGCATGCTTGGCCATATGGGCCAAAACGCCGGCTTTATCTTTTAAATAACGAGCATGGCGTAATTGATTAATTTTATCATAGCTGATGATTTGGGCATTTAAATACTTAGCAATGCGAGCAATATTAGCAGGGCTTGCGGCAATGGCCGAAATGCCACCATGCGGGAAAGTTACCTTAGATGTAGAGGCGAAGATATAAATTAAATCTTCATTGCCACATTTGGCAAAGGCATCATAAATATTGGCTAAAGTATCCATATCATTCATGTCTAAATGATGTACGCAATAGGCATTATCGCAAAATACTCTAAAATCTTTGGCGGCCGGCTTTAAGGCACCCATTCTGGCAACTACTTGATCACTATAGGTAATGCCATCGGGATTAGAATACATCGGCACGCACCACATACCCTTAATCGAGGCATCGCTAGCCACTAAACGCTCGATTTCGTCCATATCAGGACCATCGGCATTCATGGCAATCGGTATCATTTTAATGCCAAAGGTTTCGCAAATTGTAAAATGGCGATCATAACCGGGGGCTGGGCATAGGAATTTAATTTCGCCTTGGGTGCTCCAGGGGGCGCAATCGCTTAAGCCAAAGGAAAAAGCACGGCCGATTTCGTCATACATTAAATTTAAGCTGGAATTACCGCCTACAATTACATTGGCAGGGTCTACTTCCATAATCTCGGCAAAAAGGCGCTTGGCTTCGATAACACCTGTTAATTGGCCATAGTTTAAGGCATCGGTGCCATCTTCGGAACGATAATCAGCTAAGGGCTCTAGCATCGGCAAAGATAATTCCAATTGGTCGGAACCGGGCTTACCGCGCGACATATTTAGCTTCAAATTTCTAGCCTTATACTCCCCATATTTAGCATTTAGTTCTTCTTGAAGTTGTTTTAAATCTTCCTTATTATAATCAGCAAGTTTCAAATTAATCCGCTCCTTTTCTTATTATAATTTGGGCTTATAGCTATTTTTAATTTGCTATACTACTATAGTATAATATTGGATGCAATAATGCAAGCTTTTTGCCAAAATATTAGCAATTTATTTTTAATTTGTTCGGAAAAGCTCTTGTTTTTTTAGGCAAAATATGGGATAATTTAAAATGGATAATTAAATTTAAGGAGGATATTACATGAAAAACGGAGATAAATTTGCCCGTAAAGGTTTATTCGATTTAGCACCTTATGTTCCTGGTAAACCTTTAGAGGAAGTTCAAAAAGAGTATGGCTTAACTAAAATTGCCAAATTGGCATCTAATGAAAACCCTTTGGGGATTTCGCCTAAGGCGATAGCCGCCATGGAAGCCGAAATTAAAAATTGCTTTATGTATCCGGAAAGTACCAGTTTTGATTTGCGCCAGGATTTGGCAGCTAAGTTAGCTATTGATCCGGATCAGATTTTTATTACTTGCGGTGGCGATAATGTAATTACCTTAATCGGCTCGGCTTTTATTAATGAAGGCGATGAAGTTATTATCGGCACACCTTCTTTTTATACATATACTTTAACTACAAATATTATGGGTGGCACCGTGGTTAATGTGCCTTTAACGGATTTAACTTTCGACTTGGACGCTATTTTAGCCGCTATAACTCCCAAAACTAAGCTAATCTTCTTCTGCAACCCTAATAATCCTACCGGTACGATTGTGCCTAAAGAAAAAGTTGCCGATTTTATGAGCAAAGTTCCCGAGCATTGCATTGTAGTTTTTGACGAGGCTTATTTTGAATTTGCCCAATGCCCGGAATATGGCGATGGGGTAGAGGATTATGTTAAAAAAGAGGCCAATGTAATTGTTTTACGCACTTTTTCTAAGGTATATGGCTTGGCCGGGGTTAGGGTTGGCTATGCTGTTTGCGCTAAACATTTATGCAATGCCTTTACTCATATTCTGCCGCCATTTCCGCTTAGCCGCTTAGGCCAAGCCGGGGCTGTTGGGGCTTTAAGTGATGAAAAATTCCTTAAAGATACCATTGATAATAATAATATCGGACGTGATTATTTATATCAAAACTTCGACCGCTTAGGCCTAAAATATGCGCCGTCTTATAGCAATTTTATTTTTGTAGATATTGGCGTTGATGCTAAAGCTGCAGCCGAAGAATTCCTTAAGCAGGGGGTTATCATTCGTCCCGGTCAAGGTTGGGGCACACCTACCCATATTAGGGTAAGCATTGGTTTGCCGGATGAAAATGAGCAATTTATCAAAGCTTTAGAGATGATTATTGGTTAGCGTAAAAGGGCTTGAACCCATACGCCCTTATTTAGGCTTAGCAGGAAGTAAAGTAGTAGGAAAACTTTGTTTTAATTATTTTTTTGCTTAAAAGATAATTTTACAAAGCCTAAATAAGGGGCAGTTTTGCGCCAAAATCAGGGGATAGATAGTGGACTTGACGGTGCATTTCGTAGTGGAGCTACGTATTGTGCCGGCAAGGCCGCTAGCTGCCGCTGATTTTGCGGGCAAAACCGTTTTGGTTCGAGTCTTTTTACGCTAGGGCAAAACAGTAACAAAAAGTCAATAGTAATCATTTGACAACTTTTACGCAAATATTACAATTGTCTATTGACAAATAATAAAATCACCCTTATAATCAAAGGGTGATTTTTTATTTTAAGGAGGCCGGTTTAATGGTAAATACTGCAAATAGCCGCATCATGGCCGAAGAGGCAGTACATTTAATGAGTCTGTTTTTTTTGATGTGTAGGGATTTAAAATGGCATACCAATGCCCTTTATTTTCATACCCTATATGCTTTAACTCAATATCCCAAGGGTAGTTTAAATATGTCGCAATTGGCCGAAAATACTTCTTCTACCAAGCAGCAAACATCTAAATTGGTAAAAACCTTAGAGGAATTGGGCTATGTTATTCGCGAGCATGATTTGGTTAATCGTCGCCAGGTATATGTATCGATTACCGAATTAGGCGAGGCTTTGGTTAAAGAAGAATTAGAAGATATGGTTACCTGGATAGCCAATGAAGCTGCCAGTCTAAGCGATCAGGAATTGCAAGAAGTTATGGACTGCTTTAAAGTATTCCGCAGATTATTAAATGTTGAATAGGGAGGATATTATGGCCAAAAAAGATGGGCAGCAAAAATTACAAAATGAGGAGAGTATTATGTCGAATCAGCCAATAATAAATGAGCAAGACCAAGATAATCAAGATAATTCTGGCGAGGTTAAAAACCGTAAATTTATGCAAAGCCAGCAAAATATGGGGCCTAAGCCCAAGCATAAGCGTTCTAAAGGCTTTGCGGTATTGATTATCTTTTTAATTGCCTTGGGTGCTATTGTGGCTTATCGTTTTAGCCAAAATATGCAAGTTGTAGAGGAGGTAACTGTGCCGCCGGTACATGTAACCGTAACCCAAGCTATAGCCGATGATATCAGCAGTAGCACCATTATTACCGGTAGCATCGAGGCTAAGGATTCTGTAATGGTTTATGCCGGCATGCAGGGCGAAGTTAGCAGCGTTTATGTAGAAGTTGGCGATTATGTAGAAGAAGGCGATCGCTTATTTAATATCGATAGCTCGCAATTAAGCGGCAATTATACCCAAGCTCAGGCCGCTTATGATTTGGCGCAAATAGGTATTGATAGCGCCGCCCAAAATTTAGAACGTATGCAGGCGCTTTATGATAGCGATGCCATACCTTTAAGCCAATTAGAGCAGGCTCAAACCCAATATGATAGCGCCGTTGCCCAGCAAGAGCAGGCCTCAGGCTCGATTAATGCCGCCGGAAGCGCCATAGCGATGACTCGCTCCGATGCCCCTATTTCCGGCTTTATCACCGAGGTTAATATTACCGAAGGTGCTATGCCCGGCCAAAGCGCGGCTATTGTAATTGCTACTACCGATATATTGCAGATTAGCACCAATATTTCCGAGTATTTAATCCCGGGTATTGAATTGGGGCAGGTGGTTGATTATAAAATTAGCACCTTATCCGATGAATATTTTAGCGGCACTGTTGATTTTATAGGATTAGCGCCTGCTAGCGGCAGTTTAACTTATCCTGTTGATATTATGATTGCCGCCGAAGATATTGCCGAATACGGTATTATGCCCGGCATGTTTGCCGAGGTGCATTTAATTGCCGAGCAATATGCCGCAGCGATTATTGTGCCTTCCGAGGCTGTTTTTACCCGTGATGGCCAAACAATGCTGGTAGTGCTGGATGATGCTAATATTCCCAGCTTAGTGTCGGTAGAATTGGGCATAGATAATGGCCAAATTGTCCAGATTTTAAGCGGCCTGGAAGCAGGCGCTACGGTTGTAGTTAAGGGCCAGCATTTTGTTACCGAAGGCGAAGCAGTAATCGTTAGCGCAGAGTAGGGGGGCGGCTATGAATATATCCAAACTTGCCGTAAACAGGCCGGTTACGGCCATTATGGCTATTATGGTGATTGTATTGGTGGGTGCGGTAACCCTAATGGGCTTATCCACCGACTTAATGCCCGAGATGGAATTGCCGATAGCTATGGTTTTAATCACTTATCCCAATGCCTCGCCCGAGGAGGTTGAAAGCTTAATTACCAGGCCGGTAGAGCAATCTTTGGCCACGGTAGAAAATTTAGATGCGATGTTCTCGATGAGTAGTGCCGGGACGGCGATGATAGGCATTCAGTTTGCCACCGGCACCGATATGAATTTTGCCAGCCTGGATATGCGCGAAAAAATAGCGATGGTCGAGCGCGTTTTGCCCGATGATGCGGCCACCCCGATGGTTTTGCAAATGGATATTAATGCCACCCCGATTTTAGCGGTTTATGTGGGCGGCGATATGCCCCTATATGATTTGCAGCGCCTGGTAGAGGATGATATTGGCCCTGCGATGGAAAGGGTAGGCGGTGTGGCCAGCGTTGATATTAGCGGCGGTGTTAGCCAAGAAGTTGTCGTTAATATTCAGCAAGAGCGCTTAGATGGCTATGGCCTAAGCATGGCGCAAATTGGTCAGCTTTTGGCTATGGAAAATATGAATTTACCCAGCGGCGATATTGTTAATGGCGAGCGTGAGGTTATTGTCCGCACCTTAGGCAAATTCGATTCGCTGGCCGATATCGAATCATATCCTTTAACCTTGCCCACCCGTGAGGTAATTCAAATTAGGGATATTGGTACAGTTGAGCAAACAGCGGCCGAGATTAATTCCATCAATCGCTTAAATGGCGAACAATCGATTGCAATTAGCGTAACCAAGCAATCCACGGCTAATATTTCCGATGTATCGGCCGAGGTGCATCAGGAATTGGCTAAATTAAGAGAAAAATACCCCGATTTAACGATTGCCGTCGGCTTCGACCAGGCCGATTTTATTAATTCGGCTATCGAATCGGTATCTACGTCGGCCTTAATCGGTGCGGTTTTGGCAGCTATTACCATTTTTATCTTCCTTAAAAGTTTACGCTCTACCTTAGTAGTTTCGATTTCGATTCCTACCTCTTTATTAGCCACCTTTATTTTGATGAGCTTAGGCGATATGACTTTAAATGTTTATACCCTAGGTGCTTTAACCCTGGTAGTGGGTATGCTTGTAGATAACTCGGTGGTGGTTTTAGAAAATATTCATCGTAATTTTCAGCTGCATGATGACCCCAAAGAAGCTGCTATTCATGGTAGTAAGGAGGTTTACCAGGCTGTTATCGCCTCTACCTTAACCTCGGTGGTAGTATTTTTGCCTATTGCTTTATCCGGCGGCATGGCCGCCATGCTTTTGGCCGATTTTAGCTGGACAATTATTATTGCCTTAGTAGCATCCTTATTTGTGGCTTTAACGGCAGTACCGCTTTTAAGCTCGCGTTTAATGCAAAAAAGTATTAATCCCGATTATTTGTACTTTGGTACTCATCGCTATAAATTGCGGATTATTCCGCTGTTTACCCGCTTTATCGATTGGCTGATTATTCAATACGGCAGCATAATTCGTCGCTCTTTAATCAAGCGTAAGCTGGTTGTAATTATTTCGATTATCGTTTTAATTGCGTCTAGTATGCTAATCTTTAATTTAGGATTCGACTTAATGCCGGCCATGGACGAGGGCAGCTTTGCGGTAACTATCGAAAGCCCATATGGTACTTCTATAGAAGAAAGGGATCGCATTGCCAGCCAAATAGAGGAGTATTTACTGGCCATACCCGAGTTAGAAACCCTAACCATTGCCATTGCCGAAAGCGATATGTTTAGTAGTACCAATACATCTACCATAACGGGCGCCTTGGTAGCTAAAGATTTGCGCGAGCGCTCTACCGAGCAGGTGGTAAGCGAAATTAATGAGCAATTACCGCAAATTCCCGGCGCTAAAATTTCGGCCAATGAATCGTCTAGCATGATGATGATGATGGGCAGCGGCGCCGATATCGAGGTGCAATTACAAGGCCCCGATTTGGATATGTTAGATAGTGTTTTTGATGATTTAAGCGAACGAATATTATTGGTAGACGGTGTTAGCAAAGTAACTTCCAGTTCGGAAGAAGGCAATCCGGAATTGCAAATTTCGGTTAATCGTAATATTGCCGCTTATTATGGCATTACGGCTAATCAGCTTTCGTCGGCATTATCTAATGCTTTAAGTGGTAATGTGGTAACCACAATTAATATTAATGATGCCGATATGGATTTGCGCTTGGCTATCAACAATGATTATCAAAATGGCCTAAACAATATGCAACAGGTGCCAATAACCACCGCTTCCGGCCAGCAAGTGGCGGTAGGGCAAATTGCCGAATTTAATTATGATAATTCGCCTACCACCATTAATCGCATTGATCAGCAGCGAAATCTCACTTTATCGATAGAGATTGAAAATCGAGATTTGGCTTCGGTATCTACCGATGTGATGGCGGTTATCGAGCAATATAATTTCCCCGATGGCTACCTCTATGATGTGGGCGGTATGCAGGAACAAATGATGGATATTTTTGGCGATTTGCTTTTGGCCTTAGTGGTAGCCGTATTATTGGTTTATATGGTTTTGGCCTCGCAATTCGAATCGCTAACCCTGCCTTTTATTGTAATGATGAGTATTCCATTTGCCTTAAGCGGATCATTCTTGTTGCTATTTATTTGCGGCATGAGCTTTTCGGCCCCGGCTTTTGCCGGCTTGATTATGCTGGTTGGTATGGTGGTAAATAATTCGATTTTATTGGTCGAATTTATTAATCAAAACAAAGGGCTTATGGAGCGTGACGAGGCAATTGTACAGGCCGGTATGCTGCGCTTAAGACCAATTTTAATTACCACCATTACTACTTGTATCGGTATGCTGCCTATGTCTTTGGGCTTTGGCGATGGCGGCGAATTGCTGGCACCTTTGGCGGTATCGATTATCGGTGGTATGATTGGCTCTACTTTAGTAACGATGATTTTGATCCCGGTATTATATGCTAATTCTGATGATGGCCGCCTAAAGCGCGAAGCCAGACGCCAGGCTAAAAGAGATTGGCATAAGCAAATTGAAGAAAACTGGCTTAAAGAAGATGCAGCTAAATAAATAATAGATAGGAGAATTAAGATGAAAAAAATATTTACACCTATTTTGGCTTTAGCGTTAATCTTTAGCTTAGCGCCTGCGGCCTTGGCCAATGCGGCAACCTTGCCTTCCACCACTTTGGAATATGATGAAATTGCCGAATTGGTAAAAACCGAGAATTTGCAGATGGAGATTATGCGCCAATCGCTGATTATTCCCGAAAATGCCAAAGAGGATATGGAGCGAGCCGAAACCGGCATTGGCAATCAAAAGATGGCTTTTATTAGTGCGATTAGCACCTTAAGTACAATTGCCAAAAATACCGATAATAGTGATACTAAGGTTATTGCTAATGCAACCATAGCCGCCTTGCAGGTATCGATGTCTACCTTAGAGGGTTTGGATTTTGATGCTATTGATCAGCAGGTAGCGCAGTTAAATGTGCAAGAGGATCAACTGGAATTAACTTTAATCAATGCTAGCCAGCAATTATTTGTGGGCTATCATCAAATTAAGGATGCCATTGCCCAAACTTTGCTTAATCGCCCTTTATTAGAAGAGGATTTGCGTTTAGCGCAGGTAGCTTTAGATTCGCAAACCGGTACGGCCTTGGCTGTGGCCGAGGCTAAGCTGGCTTTAAGCGAATTTGATAGCAGTATTAGGCAAATGGAAAATCAGGCGGCGCAAATGCTACCGCAATTAAAGATGATGGTGGCTTGGCCGCAGGATTTGCAATTTAATTTGGGCGCTATGCCTAAGCCGGATATCAACTATGCTAATAAGATTGATACGGCGGCCGATATATTGCTGGCACAGGAAAATAGCTTTGCAATTAAGGGTTATCAGATTGAAATGCAGTATACTTCCGATAAGGATGCGGATCGAATTAGCCAATTGAATATTGATTCTACTATGCAAACTATAGCCATGGCTATTGATACGCAGTATTTGGTAATTCAGGATAAGCTAAATACTTTAACGCTTGAGCAGGAGCGTTTAACGGTTGCCGAGGCTAAGATTGAGCAAACTCGCCTACAAAATGAATTGGGCTTGGTGCCGGCAATAGCTTTACAGGCGGAGGAAACAGCTTTATTAACCAGCCAAAACAATTTAAAGGTAGCCAATGCCGAGCTATTTTGGGAAATAGAGTATTATAAAGCATTGATAGCCGGCCTGGATGCCGGGGGCATGAACTAAAGTTTTTTGATTCTTTCAAAAAATAATGATCTTGACTTAAAAAAGCAGCTACTTTATTTGTATAACAAATAAAGTAGCTGCTTTTTTAAGGTCTTGGGCTCTGCCCAAACCCGCAATTTTTTGAAAAAAATTGAGTAAAACTTTAGGGTAGGATTAGGCTTACCAGCGATTGGCTGTTTACTTGTAAATAATCGCTTTTTACATAGGCTGCAGCCTGATTGGCATAGTTGATTTGTGTCCAGGTGCCATCACCGGCATTTTCTTCCACTATAGTTAGGATATCGCCGTTTTGTGCTTCGCCAACTTTTTCGCCATCAGCAGACGGGGTAGAGCGAATATTTAAGATACTATCGATGCCGGTTACCACCGCATAAGATATGATATCATCCTCTTTAGCCTCGTCTAATTGTAAAAATTCGGAATAAATATAGGCTGTTTTATTATCAAAACGTACCTCATACCAGGTATCACCACTGGCATCGGTAATGATATCTTCATTTAATACTTGCAAGATATTGCCTGTTTCTACCTGCCCGGCAATGGCAGCCGCTGTAGAGGCTGCTTGCCTAATATTAATATCATTACCCAAAACATAACCAATCCAAAAACTGGGCAGCTCCGGTTCGGGGGTGGGCTCAGGTATAGCATTTTCTTGCTCCGCCAATACTGCTTCCTGATCGGCTTCGCTTACTTCCGGCTCTTCGCCTTGGCAGGCATTAAATAAAAGGATGATAATCAGTAATAAAATAATTGCTATTGCTAAATACCGTTTTTGCATAAAAACCCTCCTCAAACTTATATTTGCAGCCGTTTAACAGCTTTTGAACCTAAAATTGGCTATCATCAATCTCATCCAAAATACGATGACGATCATGCAAACTGCCGCGCTCATGGCGTAAATTACGCAAAGCTTCAATATCCAAATCGGCCAAAATCACTTGCTCGCCCTCGCCGGCCTCGGCCAATACATGGCCACTTTGATCTAATATTATCGAATGCCCACCCGGCGATAATTTGGGCGGCAATTGCTTTTTGCTATCGGTGCAATTGGCAGCAATCAAAAAACATTGATTTTCAATCGCCCTTACCTTGCAAAACATTTGCCATTCATTTAGCTTTATAGCAGGCCATTGACCAGGTAAAGTTAATAGCTCCGCCCCACGTAAGCTTAAATTCCGGGCAAATTCCGGGAAAAATATATCATAGCATATCATCGAGCCTAGCCTAATATCATCAAATTCGCTAAATACCCATTCATTACCGGCTTTAAAATAGGCAGCCTCATTAAAACCATGCTTATATAAATGTACTTTGCGATATTTGCCGACAATTTCGCCTTCGCTATTAATATTTATGCAGGTATTATAAAAATTATGCTCTTTTTTTTCGCAAATGCTGCCACCTACAATAAATATGCTTAACTCTTTGGCTAAATCTCTTAGCAAAGTTATGGCGCTATCCCGGCTGGTTTCGGCTATTTGCTCAATATCATTAAGGCGATAGCCACAAGGCCATAATTCCGGCAATACCACCAGCTTAGCTCCTTGTTTATAGGCCTCGCGGATATAATACTCGGCCTTTTGATAATTATGCTTAATCGATTTAAAATCGATATCATATTGAACTGCTGCTACTAACATTTAGGCCTCCATTTATTTAATACCTGCTACCAGCCGCTATTTTGGCCATGCGCCCTTAGGCGAATATCTTCTTCTACCAGTAATAAATGCCTACGGCACATCTCCTTAATCCGAGAGGCGGTACGCTGGCCTAATTCCAAACCTAAGGCTTTAGGCTGCAAATTACTGGTAATAATGGTGGGTAAATTTAAGTTTAAACGATGGTTTAGCAGAGTGTATAGTTTAGATATTGTCCAGGCGCTGCAATTATGCGCCCCTAAGTCGTCTAGGAATAAAACCGGGGCTTGCATGGCATTTAGCATAATTTGCGCCTCGTCATAATCCTCGTTTTGCTCGCGATAACTAAAGCGCAATTGCTCCAAAAATTCCGGCACCACAATAAATAATATTTGCTTTTTATGCTCGATTAATTCATTGGCGATGGCTGCTGCCAAAAAAGTTTTGCCACTGCCTAAATGGCCTTCAAAAAAAAGGCCTTGTTTAATATCATTATGCACATAGGCGGCCACAAAACTTTTGGCCGATCTTAAAGCCAATTCGGCCAATTTACGATAGCTTTGGCCATCTACAAGCCTGTCCGGCGCATAATAATTTAAATCAAAATTATTAAAACGCATATTATCCATGGCCGGCTTTAGCCCCATTTGTCTGCGGCTTTGATTAATCATCTCCTCTTTGCGGCAATCGCAAGGCCTAGCACCGCTTGCGGTTAAAATCCAGGCGCTATCACGGCAAATCGGGCAATTATAATGCTCACTATCATTTAAGGCCAAGTCTTGTAATTTAATAAATTTTTGAATGGTCTCGGCCGAGATATTTACTTTTTCTAATTTACTATCCATAAATTCTCCGCTTAATCTTGATTAAGCCAGGTATCGGCAATGCGCTCATGGGCTTTGCTTTTGGGTCTGGCTTGTACTTGGCTGGGGCTTTGTTCATTGGCTTGCTTTTTATTTTGTAAATCGGCCAGGGTTTTAATATTTTCCTTGCGCCAATTAAATAAAATTTTGTCGATATAAGCAAAACTAAGTTTACTACGCAAAACAGCTTGCTTTAAGGCTTCGCTAATTAATTCCGGGCTTTGATTATCTTGATTAAGCCAATGGCCTATTTTTTCATTTTCCAAAGGCGAAAGGCTTTTGCCTAATTCTTGTTCAAAGCTGCGATATAGCTGGCCATGAGCCATATTATTTTCGCTGATGGCGGTGGCTGTTAGGGCTTGGCCGTTTACCGCTTTTTTAGGCTTATTGCGCTTTTCAATCGACCATAGTTCGTATAGATGATTAAAAAATCCGTTTAAGGAATAATGATCGGGATTACTTTCTTTTAAGGCAATAAAATCTTTGCTGATTAAAGAGCCGATATAGGCTCTGGCCTCCATTTCTTCCATGGCGAATTGTTCTTTGATATCATTAATATCCAAATAGCCTATTTTATGATAAATTTGCAAAAGATTAAGCAATACTACCAGCTCATGCTCGTTTAAACTGATTTGTTTATAAGATTTTAAGAGCAAATTGGGTATATTAAAACTATCTTTATATAAATCACGATAAAATAGGCTACTAATATGATTAGTAGGGCGAGAAGTGGCCACAACTATTCCTCCGGTTA
>CAYJBP010000022.1:22373-28187 GCA_964368605.1 uncultured Peptococcaceae bacterium
TGCAAAAATTCATGGATGCGGATAAGTTTTTCATAATCATGGCCAAGTGCCAGTTTTTGAATTTCGGTATTGATATTGGCCAGAATATTTTCATCAAGCAGCTTTTTGCCCCAATCGGTATTTTGAGCCACCAGTTGCGGGATATCGCCGGCGGTAAGCTCAAATACTTGGCCTGCCTGCGGTACTTCAGTATGTACTTTAAGCTCGGCTGCTAAATATTCGCTAAAATCAAGGGAGGCTTGCTCTTCGCCATGGGTAACAAAAACGGTTTTTGGCAATTTATTAAATTGCTTAAACCAACCTAAAATCTCCTCTTTATCGCCATGGGCAGAAAAACCGTCCATATTAACAATATTTGCTCTTACATCGATTTGTTCGCCATGAATGGTAACTTTTTGTTCGCCTTCGATTAAGCGCCGCCCTAAAGTGCCCTCGGCCTGATAGCCGATAAAAATAATCGACGATTCTTTACGCCATAAATTATGCTTAAGATGATGCTTAATCCGCCCGGCATCGGCCATGCCGCTGGCCGAAATAATAATTGCGCCGCTAGCTTTTTTATTTAACTGAATCGATTCTTCGGCTGTACGCACATAGGTTAAATTAGGTAAAACAAAGGGAATACGGCCGCTGCTTTGATGGCAGGCTGTGGTCATCTCGTCAAAATACTGGGGATGTTTGGCAAAAATTTCGGTGGCTTTTACGGCCAAGGGGCTATCCACATAAACCGAATTCATGCCAATTTTGCCTTCTTTTTGCATTAGGAAAATCATCATTAAAATATCCTGGGTACGGTCTACGGCAAAGGCCGGAATAATTACATTGCCGCCCATGGCTAAAGTGCGATTAATAATCTCGGAGAATTCGGGCATATTTTCTTCCATATTGCCCTTATGTACTCGATTGCCATAGGTGGATTCTACCACTAAATAATCGGCCTCTTCGATTTGGGTGGGGTCTTTGATAATTGCCGAATCGTAGCGGCCAAAATCGCCGCTCATTACCAATTTTTGAGGCTGATTATTTTCCTGATAATGGATTTCGACAAAGGCCGAGCCTAGAATATGGCCGGCATCTTGGAAAACTATTTTAAGGTCGGCGCCTGGGCTAAATGTTTCGCCATAATCATGGGCTTTAAACATGTGTTGCATGGCATAGGCATCGTCGGAAGTATAAATTGGTGTTAATAAAGTTTCGCCGGCACGAGCCAATTTACGGTTTTTGCGTTCAATTTCCATCTCTTGGATATGGCCGCTATCGGGTAGCATGATGGCTGCTAAATCGATAGTACCTTGTGTAGCATAAATTGGGCCTTTAAAGCCGTGGTTTACTAATTTAGGTAAAAGGCCGCTATGATCGATATGAGCATGGGTTAACAGCACAAAATCAATTTCATTAGCAGCAAAGGGGAATTCGCCATAATTGCGTTCTTTAAGGGTTTTGCCGCCCTGAAACATGCCGCAATCTACTAAAAAACGTAAATTATTATGTTCTAATAAGTAGCAGGAACCGGTTACGGTACGGGCTGCACCCCAAAATGTAATTTTCATAAAAATTCTCCTTTTATCACTTTAATATACATAATAATATAATTTTCGTTATCAGCCTAAAAAATACCTGCCAAAGCCATAAATAATTAGCTAATAAATATATTGAAAAACTGTAAATAATGATATATAATATTAAACAAGAAAATATTATATTAAAAAGGAGGATTAAAATGATTAAAATTTGTATGGAAACCACCTTGGGTAATTTGATTTTGGCCTTAGAGGACGAAAAAGCTCCGGTTACTACTAACCATTTTTTGCGCTATGTAGACGAGGGTTATTATGATGGTTCTAGCTTTTTTAGAAGCACTACCGACCAAAATCAACCTTATAATGATGTAAAAATTCATGTTTTACAGGGTGGCCTTAGCAATGATAGCTTTGATAATCATTTAAAAGAAAATTTAAACCCGGCTATGCGTTTAACTGATGAAGATGTTTATAATGGCCCTTATGGTAAAATTACGGTAGAGCCTACCAATAAAACCGGCCTTAAGCATTTGGCCGGCACGATATCGATGGGACGGATGGCTACTATTGATTCAGTAGACGATGGTTTTTTCATTTGTGTAGAGGATGAGCCGGAGCTTGATTTTGGCGGCAAAAGGCATGGCGATGGACACGGTTTTCCTGCCTTTGGCCAAGTAATTGAGGGTATGGAAATTATCAAGCAAATAAATCAATTACCTACTATTGGCCAGTTGATTAAAGATAAAGTTATTATTAATAAAGTTTATCGAGTTAAGTAAATTTTAGGGGCTATCACAAGTTGTGATAGCCCCTTACAATTTTAGATCTTGGGGCTTTGCCCCAAACCCCACGATTTTTTGTAAAAAATCGAGTAAAACCTTATTTGCTTTTGATATATGCTGCCACTTTTTTATCTTCCAGCTTAACATGATTAATCAAGGTGGCCACCGCCATATTTAAATCGGCTAAGGCTTTAACAGTAGCCCCATTAGTAAGTAATTCCTGTCCGGATTTGGCAAAGAATTTTTTATACTCTTCATGAATATTATAATGACGACTATAATCAGGATAAGCCTCCGCCTTTTGTAGCTTTTCCTCATCGGAAAAATGCTTGGCAATATAATTTTTTAAAAAATTATAGGTAGATTCCAGCTGGGCTCGTCCTTTACCGCCGGCACAAGCATCCATTAAATCATTAATCGCTTTAAATAGCTCTTTATGTTGGGCGTCTATTAAATTATGGCCGGTAAGCAAATCGGTAGTTAACTCATATTTTGGCATAAAATTCTCCTTATTGATAATTAGTATTAAATTGATTATACATCTAAAATCAAGAATAGTCAAATGATAATAAATAAATAAATTAATATGAAGACTAGCAAGGATAATCAGTAAAATTGTCGAAATTATTCATGTTAAATATAAAAAAGTGAGGTTAAGTATGTCTACGATTAGCCCCTTAATTCAAACAGTTAATTTATCCAAAACTTATAAAAACGGTATAGTTGGTGTTAGCGATATCAATTTATCGATAAATCATGGTGAATTTGTCTTTTTAACCGGCAAAAGCGGTGCCGGCAAAAGTACCTTAATTCGCCTTCTTTTTAGGGAAGAATTACCTTCCAGTGGCCAAATTTTGCTTTCCGGCCGCTCTATTGTACGCTTATCCAGGCGGGATACTATTTTGCTTAGGCGCAATACCGGCGTAATATTTCAGGATTTTAGGCTGATGGAACGCAGCAATGTCTTTGATAATGTAGCTTTTGCCCTAAAGGCTGTAGAACGACCCTGGGCCGAAATTAAACGCCGAGTGCCGGAAATTCTCGAAAAAGTTGGCTTAAACGGACGCGAAAAAGACAGTGTACTTCATTTATCGGGCGGTGAGCAGCAAAGGGTAGCTGTGGCTAGGGCTATTATCAATAATCCCTTGATTCTTTATGCCGATGAGCCTACCGGCGATTTAGATCCCAAAACATCTGATGAACTGATGGATTTGTTTTTGCAATTAAATAAAGATGGCATGACCATGCTAATTGCCACCCATGATAAAGTTATTGTCGATCGCCTTAAAAAGCGGGTGCTGGCCTTAGAAAACAGCCGCTTAATCAGCGATAATATAGGAGGGTGGTCGCTATGAAAATTAAAAGTTTTCGTTATATTTTTCCGCAGGCCTTTAAGTCTTTGCGGGCTAATGGTTGGATGACTTTTGCTTCAATCATGACTGTAACAATTGCCCTGTTTTTATGCACAATGTTTTGGTTAATGATTATCAACATCGATGCTAATGCCCGTGATTTTGAAAGTGATGTAAGGGTTTTGGCCTATATTCGAGAAGATACCGAAAAAGAGGATTACCAGGCCATTCAAACCCGGATTGAGGGTATTGAAGGGGTTGTGGAAATCGAATACATAGACAAAGAAGATGGTTTAGACGACTTGGAAAAAGTTTTTGAGGTTGATTTGCGGGATACTTTGCCGGAAGGATCTAATCCCTTGCCCGATGCTTTTTCGATTATGGCATCCAGCACCGATGCGGTTGAGGCTATAGCAAAAAGTGTGGACGAAATACCGCAAATCGAAACGGTAAATTATGGCGGCCGCAGTGTAGAGATGCTGTTTGCCTTAACCGATACCATGCGCCAAATTGGCATAGCGGTAATGGTTTTGCTGGGTATAGCGGCAGTAGTTTTGGTGGCGATGACCATTCGTTTAACGGTAGTTGCCCGCCGCAAGGAAATTATGGTGATGAAATGGGTGGGGGCTACCAATGCTTTTATCCGCTGGCCATTCTTTTTAGAAGGGATGATTTTGGGCTTAAGCGGTTCGGTTTTGGCCTTATCCTTGGTATTATTAAGTTATCAAAATGCAACTCAATGGCTGCTAAATACTGTTAACTTTATTACAATCTTAGATTTTAGCACTATTTGGTTTACCACTTCTATCTTTACTTTAGGGGCAGGAATTTTAATGGGGATATTTGGCAGCATTTTATCCCTGGGCAAATTCTTAAATGTATAGGAGGTTTATATGCGTAAAAAAATAGCATGGTTTTTGCTGATTATCACGGTACTAAGTGGTAGCCTTTTATTGGCAAATCCGCAGTCGGCCATCTCGGAGGAAACTTTGGAAGAGTTAAGGTCGCAATTAGAAAATAATGAGGCGCTCCGTGAGGAGGCTCAGCAGAATATTATTGATCAAACCCAAAATATCAATCAATTGCAAACAGAAATTGCCGAGTTGGATGCCCAGCTAAACACCTTAATTGCCGAAATGGATTTAATTGAAGCGGCAATTATTACCTTGGAGCAGCAAATTGCTGATGCGGCCATTGCCATTGCCGATGCCCAAATTCGCTTAGAGGAAAGGCAAACTTATTTAGAAGGACGTTTACGCAGTATTTATATGAATGGCGATATTGATATGATGGATGTTTTCTTCGAGGCCAGCAGCTTTGAGGAGTTTTTGTCGCTTTATGATCGGGTAGAGAGTCTTTTGGTGCAAGATCGTGAGGCAATGGATCAAATTGCGACCGAAAAGGCCTTTATTGAAGAAGAGATGGCCAAGATGATTAAAGCCGAGGCCGATCATCAGGTAGTATTGGCCGAGCAGGAAATTCGTAAAACCGAGTTGGACACAATTTCTGCCGAAAAAGCAGCTGCCATTGCCGCTGCCGAAAATGATATTGCCACCAGCCTATCGGTGCAGGCCGAATTAGATGCTGCCGATGCGATGGCGCAGGATAAAATTCGTGAAATTATGGAAGCCCAAGCGGCCTCCGGCACGGCTCGTTTAGATTTTGGCGGCTTTTTGGTCTGGCCTTTGCCGGCTAATGAAACTGATATCACCTCTGAATATGGGATGCGAGTGCATCCGATTTACGGTGATATGCGTATGCATGCCGGAGTAGATGTGGGCGCACCCAATGGGGTAGAGATTTATGCCGCCGCCCCGGGCGAAGTTATTTATTGTGATTGGATGGGTGGTTATGGCAATACGGTAATGATTGACCATGGCAATGATGAATTTGGCAATGGTATTGTAACTTTATATGCTCATATGTCGGCTTTTTCGGTATTTAGAACCGGCGATTATGTGCAGGCCTATGACCTAATCGGTTATGTGGGCACAACAGGTCAAAGCACAGGCAATCACTTGCATTTTGAGGTAAGATCCAATGGTAGCCATACCGACCCCTGGCCATATTTGGGAGGACGCCCCTAAAAGTTTTACTCGATTTTTTACAAAAAATCGCGGGGCTTGGGGCAGAGCCCCAAGGTCTTAAAAGGTCTTAAAA
>CAYJBP010000023.1:0-26636 GCA_964368605.1 uncultured Peptococcaceae bacterium
AAAAGATTAAGACCTTTGCTTTTTGTAAAAAGCAAAAGCAAAAACTTTTAGAATTAATAGCTTTTCTTTGTTATACTAATCTTTTGCTTTTGCAAAAAATTTTACACTTATTTAACAATACCATGATTTCAGATTTAACTTTTAGCAATTAGAATAGCAAATGTAAATCAAATAACAAATCACTTACAAAAAGGAGATCTAAAATCAAATGAAAAAGTTACTTTTATCACTGTTAGCTGTAATATCCATGTTCGGTTTGGCTGCCTGCGGTGGCGGCGAAGAAGCACCGGCAGAACCGGCCGAAGTAGAAGTAGGCGGCGAAGAAACATCAGGCCCCGCCGAAGAAACAGCCGGCGGCCGCATCTCGGTTGTTACCCGCGAAGATGGCTCCGGTACTCGTGGCGCTTTCGTAGAAATTACCGGCGTTATGGCTGATGATGTTGATAATACTACCCTAGATGCCATTGTTCATGACGGCACCGGCAAAGTTATGGTTGCCGTAAGCCAATCGGAAGCCGCCATCGGCTATATCTCTTTAGGTTCTTTGGATGATACCGTTAAAGCCGTAAATATCGACGGTGTTGAGCCTACCTCCGAAAATATTATTGCCGGTACTTATAAAGTAGCACGTCCTTTTAATATCGCTACCAAAACCGCTCCCGAAGGCTTAGCCGCCGACCTAATCGGCTTTATCATGAGCGCCGAAGGCCAAGCCATTGTTACCGAAGAAGGCTATATCGCCTTAGATCCTCAAGAATTTACATCCACCATGCCCGAAGGTAGCCTAATTATCGGTGGTTCTACCTCGGTTGCTCCTTTAATGGAAAAATTAGTTGAAGCCTATGCCGTAATTAATCCCGCTGCTCAAATCTCGATTGAGGGCATCGGTTCTTCCGCCGGCATGACCGGCGCCATCGATGGCACTTATGATATCGGTATGGCCAGCCGTGCTCTAAAAGATTCGGAAACTGCCGAACTGCAACATATGGCCATTGCTCAAGACGGTATCGCCGTTGTAGTAAATAATGCCAGCACCATCACCGATTTAAGCCTCGAACAGGTTCGTCAAATCTATACCGGCGAAGTTAGCGATTGGGCCGAAATTCAATAGTTACTAACTAAAACATTTCCCAAGGGGCTGCTTAAACTTAAAGCCGTCCCCATCTCCCCTCTATACTAATCTACCGCAGGAGCTGCCTTAGGGCATGCCCCTGCGGTAAAAATTTAGGAGTTATTATGCAGTTTAAGGAAAAGTTTTTTGCCATTTTATTCCTGCTTACCGCCTTATGCTCAATAGCATCGGTATTGGTTATTTGCGTATTTTTATTTTATAGCGGTATCCCTGCCATGGCCGAAATTGGCTTTGGCGAGTTTTTATTCGGCACCGTTTGGCGGCCGGGTAATGATTTATACGGCATCTTCCCGATGATAGTCGGCAGCATTTATATTACCGCCGGATCTATCATCATAGGTGTGCCCATTGGTGTGATGACGGCCGTTTTTATGTCGCGCTTTTGCCCCCCCAAACTTTATAAAATTATTAAGCCGGGCATTAATCTTTTAGCGGGTATTCCCTCTATATTATACGGCTTTTTTGGCATGATTGCCTTAGTTCCCTTTATTCGTGATAATTTAGCCAATGGCTATTATGATGGCAATAGCATTCTAACCGCATCTGTTTTGCTGGGGATTATGATTTTGCCCACCATTATAGCTATTTCGGAATCGGCTTTAAATGCCGTGCCTTCTTCTTACTATGAAGGCTCTTTAGCCTTAGGCGCTACCCATGAGCGCTCGGTGTTTAGGGTAATTTTGCCGGCCGCTAAATCCGGGGTTTTAGCCTCGGTGGTTTTAGGCATTGGCCGCTCGATTGGCGAAACCATGGCCGTTATCATGGTAGCAGGTAATCAGCCCCGTTTAACCGGTAATATGCTCGAAGGTATCCGTACCATGACCGCCAATGTGGTTATCGAAATGAAATATGCCGCCGATTTGCATGAAGAAGCCCTAATTGCTACCGGGGTGGTGCTATTTGTATTCATCCTGATTATCAATATTAGCTTTTCCCTACTTAAAAGAAAGGTGGATAAAATTTAATGGCTAGTTCGGCAGCGCCTAAAATTAAAGGCATCAATTATAAAAGTATATCCACCAAGCTTAAAGAATATAAACAAAACCCTTTATCTTTTATTCTTTTGCTTTTTGTGGGATTATGTGCTATTCTTACTATATCGGCTTTATTATATATCTTGGCCTTTATTTTGGTTCAAGGCATACCACATCTGTTTACCGAAATCCAAAAATTCTTTAGCGATCAACCATCGCTTTTCGATTGGAAATACAATTCCGATAATGCCTCTTTAGTGCATGCGGCCATCAATACCCTAAGCATTACCTCGGTATCGGTAGCTATTGCCTCGGCCTTTGGCATTATAACCGCTGTTTACCTGGTAGAATATGCCAAAAGAGGCAGCAAGGTAGTAGGCTTAATCCGCCTAACCGCCGAAACTTTATCGGGCATACCTTCGATTATCTATGGCCTATTTGGGATGATCTTCTTCCTTAAATTTTTAGGCTTAGGCATTTCCTTATGGTCGGGTATTGCCACCGCCTCGATTATGATTTTACCCCTTGTAATCCGCTCTACCGAAGAAGCCCTTAAATCGGTGCCCGATAGCTACCGCGAGGCCAGCTTTGGCCTTGGTGCAGGCAAATTGCGTACCGTATTTAAAATAGTATTGCCATCGGCGGTATCTGGCATTTTAGCAGGCATAATCTTGGCCATCGGCCGGGTTATCGGCGAAACCGCCGCCTTACTTTATACCTCCGGCACCTCTACCCTTATGGCCACCGATTTAGCAAGCGGCGGCCGCACCTTGGCCATACATATGTATATTTTAACCGGCGAAGGCATGCATTTTGATCAAGCCTATGCCACGGCCGTAGTTTTATTGCTGATTGTTTTGATTATCAATACCGTTTCGGTATTTTTAGCTAAAAAGCTCTTGAAAGGAAAATAAATATGTATAAATTTGCCTTAAATGATGTAAATCTATATTATGGCGATTTTCAGGCATTAAAATCGGTAAACTTAAATATTTTACCTAAAGAAATTACTGCCTTTATCGGCCCTTCGGGCTGCGGCAAATCCACGCTTTTAAAAAGCCTTAATCGGATGAATGATTTAATCGATGGCTGCCGCATTACCGGAAGTTTTTTATTGGATGGCCAGGATATTTATGCCAATATGGATACCAATATTTTGCGCAAAAGGGTGGGTATGGTATTTCAAAAGCCCAATCCTTTTCCGATGAGCGTTTATGATAATATTGCCTATGGGCCACGTACCCATGGCATCAAAAATAAAGCCAAATTGGACGAAATTGTCGAAAGAAGCTTAAAGCAAGCCGCCATCTGGAACGAAACCAAAGATCGCCTTAAAAAATCGGCCTTAGGCCTATCGGGTGGCCAGCAGCAGCGCCTATGCATAGCCCGTGCCTTAGCCGTAGAGCCGGAAGTGCTGCTAATGGACGAGCCTACCTCGGCCTTAGACCCAATATCCACCACCAAAATCGAGGAATTAGCCTTAGAGCTAAAAGATGATTATACCATAATTATCGTTACCCATAATATGCAGCAAGCGGTACGAATTTCCGATAAAACGGCCTTCTTTTTATTAGGCGAAGTAGTGGAAATGGATACCACCGATAATATATTTGCTACCCCCAAAGACAAACGCACCGAGGATTATATTACAGGGAGGTTCGGTTGATGCGCTTAAATTATGATGCCCAATTAAAAACCCTACGCAATGAGCTATTGCAAATGGGTACTTTGGTAGAAGCAGCAATTGCCCAGGCTACCAGGGCTTTGCTGGAAAACGACTTGGCTGCCGCCGAGCAAGCCATAGCCGCCGATGATATTATTGATAATAAGGAAAAGGAAATTGAAGGCCTTTGCCTTAAACTAATTATGCAACAGCAGCCGGTGGCTAAGGATTTGCGCCATATTTCCGCCACCTTAAAAATTATTGCCGATTTGGAAAGAATTGGCGACCATGCCCAAGATATTGCCCATATTGTTAAAGAAACCGATTTAAATAATAGCCTAGGCGCGCTACCGATTGAGGATATGGCGCAATCCACCATTGATATGCTGGATCATTGCTTAAGCTCTTATATTGGTTTAGACGAGCAAATGGCCAGGGCGGTTATCGATGAAGATGATATTATCGATGATTATTTTGAGCAAATTCAAAGCGGCATTATTAAGCTAATCCAAGCCGAGCAATGCCATGCCGAATCGGCCGTATATTTATTGATGATAGCCAAATATCTGGAAAGAATTGGCGATCATGCTACTAATATTGCCGAATGGGTAATTTATTCGGTAACCGGTAAACATTTAAAAGAACATGAATAGGGGCTTACTATGATATTTTGTGTAGAAGATGATAGCAGTATTCGCGAATTGATTGTTTATACCCTAAAATCTACCGGCCTGGAGGCCTTGGGCTTAACCGATGGCGAGCAATTATTTAGCCAACTGGAAACACAAAAGCCCGAGCTGATTTTGCTGGATATTATGCTACCCGGCCAAAATGGCTTAGAGATTTTAAAAAGGCTAAAAGCCCAGGATAAAACCGCCGATATCCCGGTAATTTTGGTTACGGCCAAAGGCTCGGAATTTGATAAGGTAAGCGGCCTAGATAGCGGTGCCGACGATTATATTGCCAAGCCCTTTGGCATGATGGAAATGGTTTCGAGGATTAAAGCCGTTTTACGACGCAGCACCAAAAAAGAAGATAGTGCCACCACCTTGCATTGCGGCCAAATTGTGCTGGATATACGCCGGCATTTAGTATTAAGCGCCAATCAGGAAACGGCCTTAACCTTTAAAGAATTTGAGCTATTAAAGTTATTGCTGCAAAATAAAGGCATAGTGCTAAGCCGCGACCATTTACTGGAGCGGATTTGGGGCTATGATTTTGATGGCGAAACCCGCACCGTAGATGTGCATATTCGTACCCTACGCCAAAAGCTGGGCGAGCCGGGTAATATTATCGATACCGTGCGTGGTGTTGGCTATCGTATTGGGGGTAAATAATGAAAAAGCGCATATTTTTTAGCATTATTGCCACCTCGGTTTTGGCGGTAATTATCTGCTCGATTTTTATTGCCTTTTTAACCTACAATTATTTTTATGATCAAGTACAGGATAACTGCCGCTTTGAAAGCAATCATATTTATAGCTATTTATCAGCTAGCGATGATGATGCCGCTGAATATTTAAGCGGCTTACATAGCCGCAATCGCTTAACTTTAATTGCCGCCGACGGCACAGTTTTATTCGATAATAGCAGCGATATTACCACTATGGATAATCATGCTAATCGGCCGGAAATTATCGATGCTATCGATCATGGCTATGGCGAATCGGGGCGCTATTCCGATACCTTAAATATGCAAACCTTTTATTATACCCGCCTTTTAGATAGCGGCGAAATACTAAGGGTAGCGGCCTCTACCAATACGGTTTTAGCTTTATTAGTAGATATGGCCTTCCCCTATATGCTATTTGTGCTGGCCTTTATTATTATAATTTCCTTAATAATGGCTCAATTAATTACCAAGCGAATGATAGCGCCTTTAAATAAATTTGCCGCCGATGATTTTGCCTTGGCCGATTTATACCCGGAATTATCGCATTTTATTTTGCAAATTAATAAGCAAAATAAGCTTATTCAAAGCCAAATTGATGATTTAAGCCATAGCCAAGACCAATTCATCACCATCGTGGAAAATATGGGCGAAGGCCTAATTTTGCTCGATAAAAATGGCGAAATTTTATTTATCAATTCCTATGCCGGCGGGGTGCTCGATATTGCAGCCAATAATGATTATCGGGGTTGTCAAATCCTGGAATTAAACCGATCTTTACCATTAAGCGAGGCTGTAAACCAAGCTTTAGCAGGCAAAAAGAATTCTTGCAGCATAATAGTAAATCAGCGCGAAATTTATATTGCCGCCAACCCCTTAGGCAATAATGGTCAAATGGCCGGCTTAATTTTGCTTTTAGCCGATATTACCGAAAAACAAGAAGCCGAGCAATTAAGGCGCGAATTTTCGGCCAATGTATCGCATGAATTAAAAACGCCGTTAACCTCTATCTCCGGCTATGCCGAGATTATGAAAAATGGCCTGGTATCCAGCGAGGATATTATCCCCTTTGCCGCCAAAATTTATGAAGAAAGTAATCGTTTAATCCACTTAATCGAGGATATCATCAACATATCGCGCCTAGACGAAGGCCAAAGCGGCCTAGAAATGACCACGGTAGATTTAGCCCAAATTGCCGAACAGGCTCTAGAGCGTTGCCAAGGCTTAGCCGAGCAAAATCAGGTTAAAGTGGAAAGTGATTTGCAAGGCCTAAAAGTACAGGGCGTACCCACTATTTTGGCCAAGATTTTTGATAATCTTTGCGAAAATGCACTTAAATATAATCGCCCTGGCGGCAGCTTACGCTTAACCATTAGGCCCGAGCAAGACAAAGCCTTAATTACTTTTAGCGATAGCGGCATTGGCATACCACAGGCCAGCCAAAAGCGGGTTTTTGAGCGTTTTTATCGGGTAGATAAAAGCCATTCCAAAGAAACCGGTGGCACCGGGCTAGGCCTTTCGATAGTAAAACATGGCGTAGAAATTCATCAAGGCCAAATTGAATTGGAAAGCAGCAATTTAGGCACTACTATCAAAATTCAATTACCTTTGAGCATATAATTATTTTTAGTAATTTATATCATGCATTTTTATACAAATAAGCTTGAAATATCACCTTAATTAGTGTTATAATAAAAAGTGATAATGTTTAACTGTTAATAAAAAATGGGTGATATTTTATGCAAAAGAATAGTGATTATGCAGCAGGTAATTTACGTAAAATCAGCAGGGCCTATTTTACCAATGAGTATTTGCAATTAGGCGGTTTAAATAAGGGCGATATTTATATCAAAACAACGCATCCGGTACTTTTTTTAAAAAAAGATGCCCTAATTACAGCCGAAATTATTGATAGTTTCAATTCTTGCATGGAAAAAGGCCTAACTATTTATGTGCCGGAAGATTATTATGAGCAAATCTATGCCGAAAAGATAGATAGCAGCGGTAAAGGCGATGTTATCGAAAAGCTGATTGGCCTGGATGCTGTGCGCAATGATGTTAAAGATACTATCAATAAAATGATAGCTACCGGCAAAATCGATAAAAAAAGAACCGAAGAAATCACCGATAATTTAATGAATAAGGTAACTACAGTTGATGTATCTTTGCTTTTTCAATGCTTGCATAATTTAAAGTCGATTGACGAGTATTTGTATAAGCATAGCACTAATGTGGCCATTATTAATGGCCTATTGGGCAAGTGGATGAATTTTAGTACCGAGTCATTAGCCAATTTGATTATGTGTGGTCTTTTACATGATTTGGGTAAATCAAAGGTACCTCATCATATTTTACATGCGCCACGCAAGCTTACCGACGAGGAGTTTCAGATAGTAAAAACTCATCCGGTGCATTCCTATGGCTTTATTAAGGATTTCGAGGAGATTGACAGGGAAATAGCCGAAGGGGTATTATATCATCACGAAAGCGTAAACGGCGATGGTTATCCCCGGGGGCTGGTGGGTTCGGAAATTCCCCTATTTGCCAGAATAACAGCCATATCCGATGTATATGATGCCATGGTTTCGGAAAGATGCTATAAAGAATCCAATACCCCTTTTTCGGTTTTAGGCGAGATGGATGATAGCAAATACAGTAAACTGGATATGGGAATTGTTAAAATATTTGTCGAAAATATGGCGCTGGAAGTTGTCGGCAAAAAAGTGCGCTTATCTAATGGTTTAAGAGGTGTGGTTCATTTTGTGCTTAATACCGACTACCGAAACCCACTAATTAAGGTAGAAGGCAAGATTATTCAAACCAATAAAGATCTATTTGTAATTGAGTTATTGGCATAGGCCATTATACGGCGAACTGTTGCCGATAGAAAACCAATTTAAAGGAGATTAAAATGGCAAATAAGCTAAATATAAATTGCGAAGGGCGGCCTAAGGTAGCCTTTGTTTGCAATCATAATTCTTGCCGTAGTCAAATGGCGGAGGCCTTGGGCAAATTATTGGCGGCCGATTGCTTTGATAGTTATTCGGCCGGCACAGAGATTAAATCGCAGATTAATCCCGATGCGGTGCGTTTAATCAAGGAAATTTACGATATTGACATGGAGGCAACCCAGTACAATAAAAAGATTGCCGATATCCCTGCGCCGGATATTGTTATTTTTATGGGTTGTAATGTAAGCTGCCCGTATTTGCCGTCTAAGCATAATGAGAACTGGGGCTTAGATGATCCAAGCGATAAAGAGGATGCGGAGTTTAAACAAATAATAGCCAAAATAGAGGCAAATATTTTGGATTTAAAGCAGCGTTTAAGCTAATCCCCAAATTTTAAAGACAAAAATCGCCCCCCTATTGTTGGATTTATTAAATCTAACAATAGGGGGGCGATTTAGCGTCGAGATAACTTTTCTTAGCCTACTGCTATTGCTTATGCCTTGCAGTGCTTATAATTTGCTACTTACCAAAATGAATTGAGTTGCTGTATGCTTCATAGGCAGTAGCTATTGTTCCCTCTGTTGTCCACCATACAATTTCATCCATTTCTCTGTTTATATCTATAAATACAGAACCTAAATTTTCCTCCACAAGAGTTCCATAGTGAATAATTTGTGGTTCTTCCGAATAAGCTTAACAATAGATTTTTTTTGATGATGCTACCCATCCGTCAAATACAAATTACACAATACCAAGCCATAAATTCTCTTATTTAAAAAAATTTAGGGGCTGCCGCAACCATTTGCGACAGCCCCTTTTTTTAGCTTAGTATTTGCAAGCCTTTAGGGCCGGCATAGTTTGCTGCGATATCTAATTCCTCTTCTACCCTCAGTAATTGATTGAATTTAGCTACCCTGTCGGTGCGGCTGGGTGCGCCGGTTTTGATTTGGCCGGCATTTACTGCCACCGCAATATCAGCTATTGTAACATCTTCTGTTTCGCCGCTACGATGCGAAATTATTATGCCAAATCCGGCTTTTTTGGCCATCTCTATCGCCTGCAAAGTTTCGCTTAAGGTGCCGATTTGATTTACTTTTACCAAAATCGCATTGCCGCAATTTTGTTCAATACCTTGGCTTAAACGCTCGGTATTTGTTACAAATAAATCATCGCCGACAATTTGCACTTTATCGCCCAAGCGCTTGGTCATTTCTTGCCAGCCCTGCCAATCGTCTTCGCTTAGGCCGTCTTCAATCGAAATAATTGGATATTTAGCAATTAATTGCTGATAATAATCTACCATTTCGGTGGAGCTTAATACCTTGTTTTCGCTGGCTAAATGATATTTGCCATCTTTATATAATTCGCTGGCGGCCACATCGAGAGCAATTTTTACTTGCTCGCCAGGCTTATAACCGGCATTTTCGATGGCAAGCACTATACATTCTAAGGCCTCTTCATTGGATTTTAAATTGGGCGCAAAACCACCCTCATCGCCCACGGCCGTATTATAATTGCGCTCTTTTAAAACTGCACGCAAATGATGGAAAATCTCCACCCCACAACGCAAAGCGCTGCTAAAGCTATCCATAGCTAGGGGCATTATCATAAATTCCTGAATATCTACATTATTATCGGCATGGCTGCCACCATTTAAAATATTCATCATCGGGCTGGGCAAAATATGGGCATTTACACCGCCGATATAACGGTATAATGGCAAAGATAATTCGGCTGCAGCCGCTTTGGCTATGGCCAAAGATACACCCAAAATTGCATTTGCGCCAAGGCTGCCTTTATTGGCTGTGCCATCCAGCTTAATCATCTGATTATCTAAAGCCAGCTGCTCAAATACCACTTGGCCGCATAAAGCCGGAGCAATTATCGTATTAATATTGGTTACGGCCTTTCTTACCCCTTTGCCCAAATATTCACTGCCGCCATCGCGCAGCTCTACCGCCTCATGCACACCGGTAGATGCCCCGGAAGGCACTGCTGCCCTACCAATAACCCCACTTTCTAAGCAAACATCAACCTCTAAAGTAGGATTACCCCGCGAATCTAAAATCTCGCGGCCATGAATGTCACTGATAATGCACATTTAATGAAACCTCCATCGTCTTTTTTTAGTGTTTTTATTTAGATATTTTAAAACAAGGACAACTGATCAAATTGCTGCAAGCCGGACACAATTAAACTGCGCCCGGTCATTTCCGGGGGCAGCGCTATGCCCAGTAGATGTAGCATAGTAGGCGCTATATCCTCCAAGCAACCCTCGCGCAATTGCAAATGGCGCAACTCGTCATCTACTATAATAAAGGGCACCATATTGGTGGTATGCGAGGTCATTGGCTCGCCATTTAGCATCATGCGCTCTACATTGCCATGATCGGCAGTAACTAATAAAGTACCGCCAACCTCTTGAATGGCCTGGTAAATGCGGGCTATGCAGCTATCGATATAATTTAGGCTTTCTACCGTGGCCTCTACATTGCCGGTATGGCCAATCATATCGGGATTAGCATAATTTAAAACTATTACATCATAAATAGCGCTTTCGATACGGTCGATAACCGCTTTAGTAACGGCATCGGCGCTCATTTGCGGTGTTAAATCATAGGTTTTTACATTGGGCGAGGGAATCATAACCCGGTCCTCGCCAACCTCCATTTGTTCGATGCCACCATTAAAAAAGAAGGTGACATGGGCATATTTTTCGGTTTCGGCAATCCTTAACTGACGCAAGCCATTGCGTGATAATACCCTGCCCAAAGTATTAACCGGCGGATGCGGCGGATAAGCAATATGCACATTTTGCAATGTATCATCATATCCGGTTAATGTTACAAAAAATGTGCGCGGCCAAGCCTGGCCACGATCAAAAAACTCGAAGCGCTTATCGGCAAAAGCATGGCTTAACTCGCGTGCCCGATCCGAGCGAAAATTAAAAAAGATGAGGCTATCATTTTCTTTAATTAGGCCAACCGGCTCTTGATTTTGATCGACAATTACATGCGGCTTAATAAATTCATCGCTGATTTTTTCGGCATAAGACGAGGTAATAGCCTCGGTAGCATTGGCTACTTTAATGCCTTCGCCATAAACCATAGCCTGATACGCCTTTTGAACACGGCTCCAGCGCTTATCCCTATCCATAGCATAAAAACGGCCAATAACACTGGCAATTTGGCCGGTATTTAGTTTGGCCATTAAGGCCTCCAATGGGCGCACATATTCCAAGGCTACCTGATTGCCGGTATCCCTGCCATCACTAAAAAAGTGTAAGAAAACCTTGGGTAATTTTTGACGATGCGCCAGCTCGATTAAAGCCATTAGATGGTTGATATGGCTATGGATGCCGCCATCGGAAACCAGGCCGATTAAATGCAGGGCACTATTATTTTCCAGGCAATTTTGACAGGCCTTAACCAAGGTTGGCTGCTCAAAAAAATCGCCGTCTTCGATTTGTTTATTGATATGGGTATAGTCCTGATAAATAACTCTACCTGCCCCAATATTCATATGGCCTACTTCGCTATCGCCCATTTGGCTTTTGGGTAAGCCCACATATTCACCGGCTGCACCCAAAACCGTATGGGGGAAATTAGCCCATAATCGATCATAAACCGGGATTTTGGCACAATCAAAGGCATCGGCCTCGCCATGCTCGGGCATACCCCAACCATCCAAAATCATCAATAATAGTGGTTTTCCGGCATATTTCATGCTTTACTCCTTATTTCAAATCCTTAGATAGTATTAGCTAAATCAGCAAAGCTAGCTGCGCTTAAAGAAGCCCCTCCAACTAAAGCGCCATCAATATTTGCGCAAGCCAATAGGGAATCGATATTATCAGATTTTACACTACCGCCATATAAAATGGCAATTTGCTCGGCATAATGCCCCCAAGCCTCGGCCAAAACGGCACGAATATGGCTGGCGGCTTGCTCGGCATCATCGGCTGTGGCCACCTGGCCGGTGCCAATTGCCCAAACAGGTTCATAAGCGATAATTATTTTTTGATTAGGATCAAGCGCCGACAAAGAGGCCAATAAATCCTCTTTAAGTACGGTAAGAGTGTCGCCGTTTTCCCGCTCTTGCAGGGTTTCGCCAATGCAAATAATCGGAATTAAGCCAACCTGATAGGCGGCCTGGGCTTTACGTGCTACCATTTCAGAGCTTTCGCCAAAAATATGACGACGCTCCGAATGGCCGCAAAGGCAATATTCTGCGCCGGCAGCCTTGGCCATATCGGCGCTAATTTCGCCGGTATAGGCACCTTGAGCCTGCCAGTGTATATTTTGAATACCCAGCTTAACACTGCTATTTTTTAAGGCAACCGCCATTTGCTCCAGCAATGTTGCCGGTGGGCAAATAATAATCTGCCCATCGTCATTATTAAGCTTGGGCAAAAAATCCGCCACAAAATCGGCAGCCTCGGCTGCGGTTTTGTACATTTTCCAGTTAGCGGCCATGATTTTAGGTCGCATATTCGGCCTCCCTTATCGGTTTAAATTTTTTGCTCCATGAGGGGCATATATTTTTAGCAGGGCGGGTTTTAACCCGCCCCGACCAATTTAAATTTTAAGATATTAGCAATAAAATCCGCCCACTAATAATAGTAAGCCTTAGGATAATAACTGCTATTTTTGACCAAGCATTTCCACAGCCGGCAGGGGTTTACCCTCTAAAAATCTTAGCATGGCGCCGCCGCCGGTAGAAATATGGTCGATTTTGGTGCTAAGCCCGGCTTTATTAATCGCACCAATGCTATCGCCGCCACCTACTATGCTATAGCCTTTGCTATCGGCTACGGCTTTGGCTACGGCAAAAGTGCCTTGGGCAAAATTATCAAATTCAAAAACGCCTAAGGGGCCATTCCAAATAATGGTGGCTGCTTGGGCAATGATTTGATTAAACTTGGCCGCCGTAGCAGGGCCAATATCTAAAGCCTGCCAATCGGTGGGGATAGCTGCCAAGTCTACTGTTTTATGCTCGGCCTCGGCGCTAAATTCGGCCGCAGCCACAATATCTACCGGTAAAACTATGCGCTTGCCTAATTCGGTTTCCAGCAACATTTTGGCCCAGCCAATCCGATCCTCTTCGATTAAAGATTTTTGCATATTATAGCCCTGAGCTGCCAAGAAGGTATTAGCCATCCCACCACCGATTAAAAGATAATCCACTTTATTAAGTAGATTTTCGATAATCGCGATTTTGTCGGTAACCTTAGCACCGCCCACAATGGCTACAAAAGGCTGTGGCGGATTATCTAAGGCCTTGCCTAAGCTATTAAGCTCCTTCTCGAGCAAAAGGCCTGCTACCGATGGAATATGATGACAAATCCCCTCGGTAGAGGCATGGGCACGATGCGCCATGCCAAAGGCATCATTTACATAGATATCGGCCAAAGAGGCAAGCTCGGCAGCAAATTGCTGATCATTGGCCTCCTCGCCGGCATGGAAGCGCAAGTTTTCTAAAAGCAAAACTTCGCCGGGTTGCAAATTTTTGGCCTGCGCCTTAACGTCTAAGCCAATACAATCGTCGGCAAACTGCACCGGGCAAGCCAAAAAGCGTGCCAAAATCCAAGCTACAGCCTTTAAGCTTTTATCGCTGCCGGCATTGCCCTTAGGCCGCCCTAAATGCGATATTAAAATAATGGATGCACCCTGCTTTAATAGATATTTTATTGTGGGCAAAGTGGCACGAATACGGGTATCATCACGAATTTCGCCCTTTTCATCATAACTAACATTATAGTCGACACGCATAATAACTTTTTGTCCGTTAAAATTAACATGTCGGACAGTTTTTTTCTGTAAAGCCATAATTCTCCCCTTAAAATATTAAGTTAATTTTGCTTATAATTGCTCGCCGATATAGGCGGCTAAATCGATAACGCGATTGCTGTAACCCCATTCATTATCATACCAAAGAACCAGCTTGGCCATGTTATCGCCGATAACCATGGTCGACATAGCATCTACAATCGAGGAATGATTATTGCCACAAAAATCGCTGGAAACCAATGGCAATTCACAAAACTGCAAAATGCCCTGCAATTTGCCTGTGGCGGCAGCGGCTAAGGCTTGATTAATTTCCTCGGCGGTGGCCGGTTTGGCTAATTCTACGGTTAAATCTACCACCGATACATTTTGAGTAGGCACACGCATTGCAAAGCCATTTAGCTTGCCTTTAAGCTCGGGCAATACTAAAGAAACAGCCTTAGCGGCACCGGTTGTGGTAGGAATAATCGAAGCAGCGGCGGTACGGGCACGGCGTAAATCTTTATGGGCTTGATCTAAAATACGCTGATCATTGGTAAAGGCATGGACGGTAGTCATCAGGCCTTTAACTATGCCAAACTGCTCATTAAGCACCTTAGCAGCAGGTGCTAGGCAATTTGTGGTACAAGAGGCATTAGAGATAATATGATGGCTATCTGCTTGATATTTATCCTCATTAACACCCATTACAATGGTAATATCTTCATTTTTGCCGGGGGCGGTAAGAATAACTTTTTTAGCACCGGCATCGATATGCGCCTTAGCTTTTAGAGCATCATTAAAGTGGCCGGTAGCTTCGATAACCAAGTCGATATTAAGGGCTTTCCAGGGTAGGGCGGCCGGATCTTTTTCGGCATATACCTTAATTTTTTGGCCGTCGACGGCTAAAAAGTCATCACCACTTTCCACCTGATGGGGGTATTGACCATGGGTGGAATCGTATTTTAACAAATGGGCATTGGTGGCCGGGCTGGTTAAATCATTAATAGCCACAATTTCCATTTTAGGATGAGCAAAGGCTGCTCTAAATACTAAACGTCCAATTCTACCAAAACCATTTATTGCAATTCTCATAACTTTCCTCCTATATAAACTGTTTTTAGGGTTTATGAAATTCATTCTATACTTAGGATAAAAATACCTGCCATTTAGTCAAAATAGACGAAAATAATTGGGTTTTTTGGGTTTTTTATTTTGGAATTGGAGATGGTTAATTTTATTTTAATTATTTTGATTTGTTTTTTAATATGTACTTATTTTAACAGGTTATTTCTTGTGTTTTTATTTGTATTATTTGTTGCTCTTAATTGGGTTTGCTTGGGTTATTGCTGCCTGTTGTTTGCTGGATTATAGTTTATTTACATTTATCGGCGGATATTTATGTAAGTAGCCTACCAAAAAGCTAACAACCAGCAGCAAAAAACTAAAATAATCCGGCTAGCAATAGGTTACAATAATCAAAACAGCGGAATGGTCAAGACCATTCCCTACAAAATGCAAACAAATCAAAAAATACTAAAGCTGGGCTTGGTTCGAACAATATAGGTTTCCCTAGCCTTACAGCCCATCTTCTACGCCTGGTTTTTTATGGTATTTAAACTTTTTTTACAAAAAATCTTGACAATCCCCAAAAATTATGCTAAAGTCTTAGATAATTCAATAACCTAAACACTGTGAATGGGAATACTAGCTTATTTTAGAGTTTTAGAGAGCCGGCGTTTGGTGCAAGACGGTACTCGATAATAAGTGAACTCGCCCGGGAGTGGTTCGCTGAATTTTAGTAGGCGCAAACGGCAGTCTACCGTTAACCGGACAGGATATCGGCTTATATTGGCCCGCATCCGGCAAGTGCTTGCCTAACCCAGGCAGGAATTAGAGTGGTACCACGGAAGTTTAATCAGCTTTCGTCTCTTTTGGATTTTTTCCAAAAAAGACGGAAGCTTTTTTATATTTAATTATCAAAAACGGAGGTAAAAAAATGAATCATCAAAAGTATAAGGCCTATCCTACCATGAATATGCCTAAACGCAATTGGCCAAATAATATTATCGACCATGCCCCAATTTGGTGCAGTGTTGATCTTCGCGACGGCAATCAATCCTTGGAAGTACCGATGAGCCTGGAACAAAAAGTTGATTTTTTTAATTTTTTGGTTAAAATGGGCTTTAAGGAAATCGAAATCGGCTTTCCGGCCGCTTCCGATACCGAATTTGAGTTTAGCCGCCACTTAATCGAAAATAATCTAATTCCCGATGATGTTATTATCCAGGTTTTAACCCAATCCCGTGAGCATATCATCAAAAGAACATTCGAGGCTTTAGCCGGCGCTAAGCAGGCTATTGTCCATCTTTACAATTCCACTTCTACCCTGCAAAGAGATGTAGTTTTTGGCAATAGCAAGAAAGAAACCATCGAATTGGCCGCCTTTGGTGCTAAGCTGGTTTTAGAAGAAGCAAAACATTATCCGCAAACCAAATTTTACTTCGAATACTCGCCCGAAAGCTTTACCGGCACGGAAATCGACTTTGCTGCCCAAATTTGCAATACTGTTATCGATATTTGGCAGCCTACTGCCAACAAAAAAGCAATTATCAATTTGCCTGCCACCGTGGAAATGTCTACCCCCAATATCTATGCCGACCAAATCGAATATATGGGGGGGCAGCTTAATTGCCGTGAGAATATAATTATCAGCCTGCATACCCATAATGATCGTGGCACAGCCGTGGCCGCTACCGAGCTTGCCTTAATGGCCGGTGCCGATCGGGTTGAAGGTACTCTTTTTGGCAATGGCGAGCGCACCGGCAATGCCGATATTCTTACCCTTGGCCTTAATTTATTCTCGCAAGGGGTAGATCCTAAGCTCGATTTTTCGCATATCAACCAGGCTATTGATATTTACGAAAGCGTAACCGCCATGCCGGTGCATCCCAGGCATCCCTATGCCGGCGATTTGGTTTATACCGCCTTTTCCGGCTCGCATCAGGATGCAATCAAAAAGGGCATGGGCAGGGTAAACGAGCATCCCGATTATTGGGAAGTACCTTATTTGCCCATCGATCCTTTGGATGTTGGCCGCAATTATGATCCGATTATTCGCATCAATAGCCAATCGGGCAAGGGTGGCGTGGCCTTTATTTTAGAGCAAAATTATGGCTTATTCCTACCGCGCGCCTTCCAACAAGACTTTAGCCGCTTGATTACCAAATTATCGGATCGTGAGCATAATTATTTAACCGCCGACAAGATTTATCAGGCCTTCATCGAAAATTATGTTGATATTCGTGAGCCTTTAGTGCTAAAATGGTATGATGAAACCTTTATTTCCAGCGATAAATATCAGCTTGATTTGAAAATTGAGTATAAAGGCGAGGAAAAGAATATCACCGGCATCGGTAATGGTGTTATCGCCGCCATGTGTAATGCCATCGATAATTTCCTCGGCCTAAAAATCGAAATTTTCGACTATCGTGAACATTCGATGGAACAAGGCACCAAGGCCAGGGCAATCTCTTATATCGAATGCGGTAATGGGCATCGCTATTTTGGCGCAGGCACATCCAGCAATATTACCAAATCTTCGCTAAGGGCGGTTATTAGTGCTGCCAATCAAATGTTAAAAGAACAAAATAAATAATAATAGAAATAGGAGACGCTTTTATGGCAATGACGATGACCCAAAAAATCTTAGCCGCCCATGCCGGCCTGGCCGAGGTAAAAGCCGGCCAATTAATCCAAGCTAAACTGGATATGGTGCTGGGCAATGATATAACCACGGCAGTAGCTATTCCCGAATTTAATAAAACCGGGGCTAAGCATGTTTTTGATAAAGATAAAATAGCTATTGTATTAGACCACTTTACCCCCAATAAGGATATTAAGGCCGCCGAACAATGTAAAGCTTGCCGTGAATTTGCTCTTGAAAAAGAAATTACCAACTTTTTTGATGTAGGCCAAATGGGCATAGAACATGCTCTTTTGCCGGAAAAAGGCCTGGTAGTGGCCGGCGATTTGGTAATTGGCGCCGATTCGCATACCTGCACTTATGGTGCTTTAGGCGCATTTTCTACCGGCATTGGCAGCACCGATATGGCCATTGGTATGGTAAGCGGCGAGGCCTGGTTTAAAGTGCCGGCCGCCTTAAAATTCGAGCTTACAGGCAAGCCTTCGGCCTTTGTTAGCGGTAAGGATATTATCCTGCATATTATCGGCCTAATCGGCGTGGACGGCGCTTTATATAAATCGATGGAGTTTAGCGGCGATGGCATTGCCAATTTAAGCATGGACGACCGCTTTACCATTGCCAATATGGCCATCGAGGCCGGTGCCAAAAATGGTATTTTCCCGGTGGATGAGCAAACAATTGACTATATCAAAAATCATTCGGCTAAGCCGTATACCGCCTATCAGGCCGATGCCGATGCCGAATACGAGCAGGTTTATACTATCGATTTAAGCAGCCTGCGCCCCACTATTGCCTATCCCCATTTGCCGGAAAACACCCATACCATCGACGAGGTGGGCGATATCAAAATCGACCAAGTAATTATCGGTTCTTGCACCAATGGCCGCTTAAGCGATATGCAAATCACCGCCGATATCCTTCGTGGCAAGCAGGTAGCCAAAGGTTTACGGGTAATTGTAATCCCGGCTACTCAAAAAATCTACTTAGAATGTTTGCGCCTAGGTTATGCCGAGGCTATAGTAGAGGCGGGTGCTGTATTTTCTACCCCCACTTGCGGCCCTTGTTTAGGTGGCCATATGGGTATTATGGCCGCCGGCGAAGTTACAATTGCCACCACCAATCGTAATTTTGTGGGGCGGATGGGGCATACCGAATCGGAAATTTATCTGGCCAGCCCGGCAGTAGCAGCAGCATCGGCTTTAAAAGGCTATATAGCCAATCCGGAAAATCTATAAACAGTGAATAAGGAGAAAACCATGCAAGCAAAAGGAACAGTCTTTAAGTTTGGCGATAATATCGATACAGATGTAATAATCCCGGCTCGTTATCTAAATGTATCCAGCGGCGAGGAGCTGGCCAAATACTGTATGCGTGATATAGACGAGCAATTTGTAAACAAAATAGCAAAAGGCGATATAATTGTAGCCACCAAAAATTTTGGCTGCGGTTCATCGCGCGAGCATGCGCCGCTTGCTATTAAATGCGCCGGGATATCCTGCGTTATAGCAGCTACTTTTGCCAGAATTTTTTACAGAAACGCCATTAATATCGGCCTACCCATTTTAGAATGTGCAGCCGCCGCCGATGATATTAAAGAGGGCGAGCAAATCGATGTAGATTTTAATAGTGGCCTAATCACTAATTTAAGCACCGGTAAAACCTATCAGGCCGAGCCTTTTCCGGAGTTTATTCAAAAGATTATTCAAAATGATGGCCTGGTAAACTATACCAAATCCAAGCTGGGGGGTGAATAATCAATGTATAATATTGCAGTAATCAAAGGCGATGGCATCGGCCCGGAAATTATTAAGCAAACCTTAAAAGTGCTGGATGCAATAAGCATTAAATATGGGCATCAATTTAATTATCAGGATATTCTTTTAGGCGGCGAGGCGATTGAGCAAACGGGATCATCCCTGCCACAGGCCACAATCGACATTGCTAAAAAAAGCGATGCCGTATTGATGGGCGCAATTGGCGACCCTAAATACGATCATTTGCCCGGCGAGCAAAGGCCGGAAAAAGGCCTGCTTAAAATCCGTGAAGCCTTGGGTGTATATTGCAATTTGCGCCCGGCGATTATTCATCAAGCCTTAAGCGCAGCCTGCCCCTTAAAAAGCGAGATTATCGAGGGCGGCTTAGATATTATGATTGTGCGTGAGCTAACCGGCGGCATTTATTTTGGCGAGCGAGGCTATCGGGAAGGCAAATATGGCGAGGAGGCCTATGATACCGAAAGTTATAGCCCCCTGGAAATTAAGCGTATTGCCAAAATTGCTTTTGAAACGGCTGCCGCACGCCAAAAAAAGCTAACCAGCATTGATAAAGCCAATGTATTGGAAAGCTCGCGGCTTTGGCGTAAAATTGTTAGTGAAATGGCGGCCGATTATCCCGATGTGCAGTTAGAGCATATGTATGTGGATAATGCGGCTATGCAATTGGTAAAAAACCCTCGTCAATTTGATGTTATTCTAACCAATAATATTTTTGGCGATATTCTATCCGACGAGGCCAGCATGATAACCGGCTCGATAGGGATGTTACCCTCGGCCAGCCTAAACGGAGCCGATGGTTTTGGCCTTTATGAGCCAATTCATGGTTCGGCACCCGATATCGCAGGTAAGGATCTGGCCAATCCAATTGCCACTATTTTGTCGGCGGCAATGATGCTGCGCTATGCCTTAAAGCTAAACGAGGAGGCACAAGCTATCGAGGCGGCAGTAAGCAAGGTTTTGGCCGATGGCTATCGTACCGCCGATATTATGAGTGAAGGCTTGCAACAAGTGGGCTGCCAAGAAATGGGCGACTTGATTGCTAAGGCAATTTAATAATAGTGTGCTAATAAAAGGTTGTCGTAAAATTTACGACAACCTTTTATTCAAATAGTGGTAAAAAGCAGTATTTTCTGTTATGATATTAATATGGAGGTGTAGTCATGAAAGAAATTATCGCCAAAACCATTATTTCGCAAAAAAACAGCCTAAATCTTTATCGGGGCTGCACCCATGGCTGCATTTATTGCGATAGCCGCAGCGAAATTTATGGCAAAACCTATGATTTTGAAAATATCGAAGTTAAAACAAATGCCTTAGATTTAATTGATAAAGAGTTATCCAAAAAACGTCAAAAAGGGATGATAGTAACCGGCTCGATGACCGACCCCTATTTGCCGCTGGAAAAAGAGCTGGAGTATACCAAACGAGCATTGGAGCTTATCAAAAAACACCATTTTGGGGCGGCCATATTAACAAAATCCGACTTGATTTTAAGAGATATCGATTTGCTTACAAGCATCAATCGGCAAACAAAATGCGTGGTACAGATGACCCTTACCACCTATGACCAAAACCTTTGCCAAATTTTAGAGCCCAATGTTTGCCCAACCCAACGCCGCTTCGAAGTTTTGCAAGCCATGAATCAGGCCGGCATCCCTACCATAGTATGGCTAACCCCGATTTTGCCTTTTATCAATGATAATGAAGAAAATATCCGCGGCTTGCTCGATTATTGCCTTAAAGCCGGCGTTAAAGGCATTCTAACTTTTGGCATGGGCATGACCCTGCGCTATGGCAATCGCGAATACTATTATCAAAAACTTACCGAGCATTTTCCGCATCTAAAAAAAGAGTATTTGCGCAAATTTGGCGCAAGCTATGGCATCAAAAGCCCTCATAATGCTCGGCTATCTAAAATAATTCGTGATTTTTGTCAAGAACATCAAATCCTTTATGGCGAAAAACAGATTTTTAACTATATTTGGGATTTTCCCATGCCTAATCAGCAGCTTTCACTTTTTGATTAGCTGCTGATTAGGGCTTTGCTTTTTAGTATAAAAAAAGGATTGTCGCTTTTTGCGACAACCCTTTTTTATCTTTAATTAAATTATTATTGAACCGGTTTGGTCATAAAGCGTAAGATGATGGCGGCGGCTAAAAGTGCTGCCGATACATAAAATGCTAAAGTGTAAGTGCCGGTGCTATCTACAATAGCAGCAGCTACAACCGGGCCGGAAATACCGGCTAAACCCCAGGCAGTATATACTACGCCATAATTGGTGCCCATATTTTTCATGCCATAATAATCGGCTGTGGTGGATGGGAAAATCGAAAGCAATGCACCATAGGCAATACCGCAAACGATTGTACCGATAGTAATGGTTAAGTAAGTAGTGTATAAGGGGAATAACATCATATTGGCTGCTTGCAAAATCAGCATTAATAGCAAAGCATTTAAACGGCCGATTTTATCGGAAATAATACCGCCGCCCACACGACCAACTGCATTAAATACTGCCAATAAAGATACAAAGAATGCGCCGCCTTCAATGCCGCCTTGATCTAAAGCAATATTGGCAATATTACCAATAATGATTAAGCCGGCCGAAGAACCCAGCAAAAACATTAACCACATTAGGTAGAATTGCTTGGTTTTAACCATTTCGCGCCATACAAAATCACGGCCGGCCGCAGCCTTTTTGGCCTTAACTTTAGCAGGCTCGGCAGGCGTATAGCCGGCAGGGGGATTGGTAATCATCAAAGATAAGGGAATCGAAATTACCGTTACGCCAATACCTAAGATTAAAAAGGTTTGCGAAGTGCCAACCGCAGCAATTAAAGCAGTAGCCAAAGGGGCATAAAATACCGAGGCCAAACCAAAACCGGCCACAACAACCCCCGAAATTAAACCCTTTTTGCTGGGATGGAACCATTTTAAGGCCGGCGGTGTAGCACAACCATAACAAAAACCGATACCAATACCCGATACTACACCAAAAGTTAATAATAAACCGGTAGGGGTAGTAAAAAAGCTAGATAAAATTAAACCTAAACCCATAAAAATGCCGCCGATTAAAATAACCCGCTTAGGACCGATTCGATCTTGCAAAATACCTGCTACCAATAAAGCCAAGGAAAAGACTACAATGGCTACCGTATACGGTAAAGAAGCCTCGGAATTGCTCCAGCCGTCAATAATCAATTGCTTTTTGATAACGCTCCAGGCATAAAGCACCCCGATAGATAGCGTTATGCCCAAACATGATAGCAAAACCCGCATAGATCCTTTGTTACTTTGTTCACTCATTTTCTTACCTCCATAAAAAAATAAAAATTATGACTTCGTATCCAAAACATCTATTTAATTATATAACTAATTGCCCCAAAAAGCAATAGTTAAATTTATTTGACCAATTGCCTAAAACAGGGTATAATAAGAGTATTGTCTTTGCAAGAGGTGTTTATGAGCAAAAATTCTCGTCAATTAAATAAAGTTTATATTAAGCCTGATTGGCATGCTTACCAGGCTTTTTTATCTATGTTAGCCGTGCTTTTTATTGTGTCGGTGCCTTTTTATTTTGCCGATAGCGTTAAAAACGAAATGGCCTTTTTTTTGCTAACTTATGTTTTGCAGGCCGGAACTTTTATTTTATTGCCTTTATTTTTTGCGGCTAAAATTTATAATCAAGCGCCGCAGGCCTTGGGTTTTCAGGGTAATTCTGTGCTTAAAATTTTGCCTTTGGCCTTAAGCTTTGGCCTATTAATCTACCTGTTAAATATAGTTATATCATCCCTATCTTTGCTGGTTTTTCCTAATCAGCCCCAAGAATTACAAAGCATAATGATTATGATTATCGAAAGTGATCAAATTTGGTATAAGGCTCTTTTGGTTTTTTGTGTGGTAATTTTAGGGCCGGCCGCCGAGGAATTATTTTTTCGGGGCTTCTTATTTGCCGCTTTGGAAAAAAGAATGGGCAAAACAATTGCCATTATCCTTTCGGCCTTAATTTTTGCGCTGGCGCATGAAACGGTATGGGTAGCTATCCCCATCTTTTTTGGGGGCATGGCTTTTGCTTTGCTTTATGCTCATTTTCGTGATATAATCTTAAACATGCTGGTGCATACCATTTGGAATGGTATATCGGTATCATTAATGTTTGCTTTATTATAAACGGCAATCCTAGCAACTAAAATATATTATAGTAGAAAGAGGGATATTATGGTAATTATTGAAATGGAAAACGGACAAACAATCGAGATTGAATTATACCCGGAAATTGCTCCCAATACCGTCCAAAACTTTAAGTGGTTGGTTAGCCAGGGTTATTATGATGGCTTGATTTTTCATCGGGTAATCAATGGTTTTATGATTCAAGGCGGCTGCCCCGATGGCGAGGGTACAGGCAATCCCGGTTATAGTATCAAAGGCGAATTTAGAGGCAATGGCTTCCCTAATGAGCTTAAACATGATCGCGGTGTGCTTTCGATGGCTCGTTCGCAGCATCCCGATTCGGCCGGTTCGCAGTTTTTTATCATGCATAAGGCCAGCACACATTTAGATGGTCAATATGCAGGTTTTGGTAAGGTTATTAAGGGTATGGAAACTGTAGATGCAATTGCCGATTGCCAAACCGGCTTCCAAGATCGCCCCAAGCAGGCTCAGGTGATGAAAAAAGTTTATTTAGTAGACGAAGGCGATCAAATCGAAGAGCCTAAAAAGTTATAAATAGTAAATAAAGTAACATTTTTGCAAACTATGCATATAATATTAGGAGGTAAGTTATGCCTGTAAGCGGTAATGCCATAGTTGCCCAAAGCGGCGGCCCTACGGCGGTAATTAATAGTAGTGTTAGTGGGGTTATTCAAACTTGGCTTAATCAAAAGAATGGTTTTAAGATATATGGTGGCATTTCGGGAATAAAAGGTATTTTAGAAGGCGATATTATTGATTTAGGCCAGCAAGATCCGGCCATTATCGAGGGCTTGCGCTATACGCCGGGGGCCGGTATTTATTCTTGCCGCTATAAAGTTGGCGAAGAAGATCAACGGCGTTTGGTGCAGATTTTCAAAAAGCTAAATATTCGTTATTTCTTTTATAATGGTGGTAATGATTCGATGGATACCGCCCATAAAACTTTTTTAGCAGCCCAAGAAGCAGGCTGGGAAATGCAGGTAATTGGGGTGCCCAAAACCATCGACAATGATTTACCATTTACCGATCATTGCCCCGGCTTTGGTTCGGCCGCCAAATATATTGCTACTACCGTTCGGGAAACAGGCATCGACCTCGAAAGTGTTTCGACCAAAAACAAAGTAACGGTTTTAGAGGCCATGGGCCGTGATGCCGGCTGGCTAACCGCGGCTGCCGCCTTAGCCAAGCGCTATGATGACGAGGCTCCGCATTTAATTTATCTGCCGGAAATTGCCTTTAGCAAGGAAAAGTTTTTGGCCGATGTGCAGCGTGTTTATCAAAGCTTAGGCTATTGTTATGTGGTGGTATCCGAGGGAATTAATTATGGCGATGGTGTTTATGTTTCGGCTTCTAAAAGCGTGGATGCTTTTGGGCATCCCCAATTAAGCGGCGCCGGCGATTGCCTAAAGAATATGATTGAGCATGAATTGGGCATTAAAGCCCGTGCCAATACCATGGGTACTATGCAAAGGGCGGCCATGCATATGGCTTCGCAAACCGACTTGGATGAAGCCTATATGGTGGGTGCGCAGGCCGTAAAATATGCTTTAAGCGGCGAAAATGGCGTAATGGTTACCTTAGAGCGTGCCGATAGCCGCCATTATAGCAGTTTTTGCGGTAAAATCGGCCTGGAAAAAGTGGCTAATATCGAAAAGAAATTTCCGCTTAGTTGGCTAAACGAGGCTCAAAATTATGTAAAGCAAGAATTTGTAGATTATGCACTTCCTTTAATTGAAGGCGAGCCAAAAATCCCTTTTCATAATGGTTTACCAAATTATGTGCGCATAGATCGCCAAAAAGGGAAAATAGAACTAGACATTTTATAAAAAATGTGCTATAATATAGGCATGGGTCAGTATTTTTGTAACAAAATTTAGGGGCTGTTCATACATAAGTTGCCACCTTGAACGGACGGAGGAATTTAATTGCAGATCGATATGCATTGTCACACCGCGGAAGGTTCTGTTGATGGGCGCGTTAGTATATTTGATATAGTAGACCAGCTAAAGCTTAAGGGTTATCAAGCCGTACTAACCACCGATCATAATTCTTACCGCGGTTATGAAGCCTGGCAGGAAAGTGGCCGGGACGATTTTATTGTTTTTAAAGGTATAGAATACGACACCTTAGATGCCGGGCATATGATAATTATCATGCCCGATGAAGTAGATACCAAAGTTTTTAGTTATCGGGGCATGGATGTAAAAAGATTGATTGCCTTGGTGCATCGTTTAGGCGGCTTAATTGGGCCGGCACATCCTTATGATTATTGCAAGTTTGGTATGCAAAACCATCGCAAATGGCGCAAAATGCAAAAAATTTGTCATGAGTTTGATTTTATCGAAGCTTTTAATTCTTGTGCAAGCGTAGTTGGCAATCATTTGGCGGCTAGGCTTACTAAAAAGTATAAAAAACCGGCCTTTGGTGGCTCGGATAATCACCGTTTTTCGGGTATTGGCTTAGGTAGCACCTATTTAGGGGCGCATCCTAAGAATAATAGCCAATTAATTCAAGCTATTAAGCATGGTGTATCCTGCCAGGCCGGCGGCCAATACAATCCCGATTCTTTTGCCTGCGCCCATAGCTTTTTATATTCCTGCGGTGCTAATTTGTACTATTATACCAGCAATAAATCCCTGGCCTTGATTATGGCCTATAAACGTAATAAAGCCCAAAAGGGCACTATTTAATACCTGCTTTTAAAGGGCTATGGCATAATGCCATAGCTCTTTTTATATGCGCAAATTATTTTTCTTTTTCGAGGGATTTTTAGAGTTTTGTTATAGTGTTTTTCTTGATTTGCTTGGGTTTGTTGCTGCCTGTTTTTAGCTTGGTTGTAGATTATTTACTTTTTGGGGCGGATATTTTGGCTTGTTTCTTTGATTTAATAAATGGGGTTTCGCTCCTTTATTTTGCTGCCTTTTGTTAACTGGATTGTAGGCTATTTACATTTTTAGGCGAATATTTATGGTTGCTTATATTTCTTGTGTTGTAAGGCTATATTGCCCCTTTGGCTACTCGTCTTGTCCTCGATTGTTGGTTTTTTAGGCTATTCAACTTGGCTTGGGTATTATATCGGCGAGGCTAG
>CAYJBP010000024.1:0-26556 GCA_964368605.1 uncultured Peptococcaceae bacterium
CGCAAAATTAATTCCCACACTAAGCTAGCTGCATATTTATGATATAATCCTGCCATAAAAAATTCTTGGCCGCTCTTTGGCCGAGAATTTCTGGCGAGTTTAATAAAGCAATATAATAATTGCCTTGCGATTATTATATCATTTTTTATTAGCATCTACAATAGAAATTTAGCGAACTATTTAATTAGACCGTATTTAATCTTAATTCGTTCCAATTTTTCTAACATTGGTTGGGCAATAATCCAAATAAATATGGCGGTGGCTAAGGCATGAATTAAATCAAAGGGTAGGGCTAGGGCTATGGTGGTTAAATATGTAGACCAATTAAAGCCGGCCTGAAAATTTAAGGTTGCAAAACAATTCATGACCAAGCCGTATAAAAAAAACGAGGCCCAGCCGCCAAAAATAGCCAAGGCAATTTTATTATGCTTTAATAGGCCGCTATGAAAAATTGCCCCGGCCACAAAGCCGATTAGCCCGAACGAGAACATTTGCCAGGGCGTCCAGGGGCCTTGGCCAAAAAAGAAATTAGAGGTAAAACCCGAGATTGCCCCTACCAAAAAACCTGTTTCGCGCCCAAAAGCTACGCCTACGATAATTACTATTGCCACCACCGGCTTAAATTGAGGCAACATAAAAAAAGCTGCTCGGCCTGCTACCGCCAAGGCACAAAGCACCGCTATTAGCACTAATTCTCTGGCCTGAGGCTTGCGTCCTTCAAAAACAAGGGCAAAGGGTAGCATGGTTTGGCAAATAATCAGCAGTGCAATCAAATAATAATGACGATTTTCTAAAAAAGAAATACCCAGGTAAATAGTTAGCGGTATCGAGAGAAAAAGCAAGCCGGCCATTATCAAGCTTTTAGTGCTGGCCTTGTTTTTCAAATATTGCGGCCTGGGGCTATTATCTGCCCATAATGCAAAAATAAATAGTAAAAAGGCGCCTATCATCAAAATAAAAGGCCAGCTAAAATCTAGTATTTGCATTGGGCTATAGTTTATTTCCTGGCCGGGGGCAATATTTAATAATTGCTGCATCGTGCCAATATTGATATAAGCCAGGCCAATAATTAAGGCCAGGGCTATGGTGGCCATAATTTTACGGGGGAAGCTAATTTGATTAAACAAATTTTGATTTTTACGAGCAATTACCTGCTCTAAGCTGGTATCATCTTGATTATCCGCATTTAGATTGATGCCATTATTAGCAGGATTATCGCTATCATCTTGCTGTTTATTGGTAGGAATGCTTAAATCAGGCGGTTTAGTTGAATTACTAATTTGGCCGCCTAAGGCCTCGATTATTTGCTCGGCAATAATTGCCTTAGGCCAAATATGCCTGGCCAGGCGATTAGCCGCCGTGGTATAAAAATTATTGCCACCAAAAAATTCCTGGGTGGGGGCTTGGGCAACTATTTTGCCATCAAATAAAAGGGCGCAATTATGGGCATATTTAGCGGCAAATTCCAAATCATGGCAAACCATAATTATGGACTTTCCAACCGCCAATAATTGCTGCAAAATAATGGCTAGCTGGTCTTTAAATTCGGCATCCAGGCCTTTGGTAGGCTCGTCCAATAATAGCACTTGGGGCCTTAATAAAAGTACCTTGGCCAAAGCCAGCCTTTGCTGCTCACCGCCCGACAAATCATAAGGATGCTGATTAAGCAGGCTTTTAAGCCGACAGAGATTTATCATTTCGGTTAAGCGTTGTTTTTGAATATTTGCATCTATATTGCTTTGTTCAAAGACTTCTTCCAAATCGCTTAGCACAGTTGATTTTACGAATAAAGTTTGTGGATTTTGCGGTAAAACTCCTAAAAAAAGGCCATCATCTTGCTGATAAAGCTTTACTTTGCCCCGATAAGGGCGATTGCGGCCGGCCAAAATGCTTAAAGCGGTGCTTTTGCCCATGCCATTACCGCCTAAAATGCTCAAAAACTCACCCTGATGCAATTGCAGATTAAGCCCTTTAAGAATATCTGTACCCTGCTTTTGATATTTAAACCAAATATCCTTCATCTCGAGCATAAGCTCGCCATAAGCAGGCGCAGAAATTGGCTTTAATTGCTGATTATCGGGATTGGCCGCCAGATGCTGATTTAGCCAAATTCGCCCCTCATTTACCGTTAAAGGGCAAGCTAAATCGCTATTTAAGGCGGCATAAATGCGCATCGGGGTGGGCATGGCCGCAAAAAGGGCATGCTTTTGCGCCGCCAAAGCCCGGCCTACTTGATAAGGGCTGCTATCGGCTAGGATTTTGCCATCTTCTAATACTATCATTCTTTGAGCCAAGGGCAACACTTCTTCTAGGCGATGTTCGGTCATGATAATGGTTAAGCCCAGCTCTCGATGTAAGCGAGCAATAATATTCAAAAATTCCGAAGCGGCAATGGGGTCTAGCTGGCTGGTAGGCTCGTCCAAAATCAGGATTTTGGGCGACATCGCCATAATCGCCGCCAGATTAAGTAATTGCTTTTGACCACCAGATAAGCTATGTACATCACGATAAAACCATTCGCCAATGCCAAAAAAGGAGGCCATTTCTGCCACCTTTAATCTAATAACTTCCTGTTTAAGGCCTAGATTTTCCAAGCCAAAAGCCAATTCATGCCAAACCTTATCGGTAACAATTTGCTGATCAGGGTTTTGCTGCACAAAGCCGATTAATCCCGAACTTTGCCGTAAATCCAAATCGGCTAAATCTTGGCCTAGGCATAAAATGCGACCGCTAAGCTTTCCATGCGGCGCCATTTGGGGCTTAAGCTGGCGCAATAAAGTAGTTTTGCCCGAACCGGAAGCACCACATAAAGCTATAAATTCGCCTTGGTCGATCTTAAGGCTGATATCGCTTAATATAGGCTTTTCTCGCCGAGGATAACTAAAGCTTAAATTTTCGATTGCGAAACTTTCCATATATAATCCTCGTATAAGTCGATAAATAGTGGTAGCAGGCAAAGCAAGGCATAAGCCAGCCAAATGCTTAGCTTATGTGGGCTAAAATCCAAGGGGCTAAGTTGAGGAAAATAGCTAAAATAAAGCCCACCTTTTAGGGCATTAATAATAATATAGATAGCCAAAGCCAACAAAACAGCCAAGGCTAGGCTATCCCTTTTTTGCCAGCTATAAATGGCAAAATTGCTGCGTTTGGGTAGGCCATAGCCACGGCTGCGCATGCTATCGGCAGTATCGATGGCATTTTCTAAGCTTAGGCTGAGCATAATCGATAGCAAAAGCGCGCCTTGCCTAATCTTGGCGACTAAACCACGCTTGGCGGTTTGCCTGCCTAAGTCTTTTTGGGCGGCAGCTACCGCCTTAAATTGCTCGCTAAAACGAGGCACAAAGCGCAAAACCATTGATAATACCAAGGATAAGGCCGGAATAAGACTGCCAAAAAGATAGATAAATTTATCGGATGTCATAATTTGATGATAGCAGGAAAACCAGCAAATAACTGCCGCCAGCATGATAGCGGCGGCCAGTCCATAAATAATCGATTCCAAAGTAAGCGGATTGCCGCTTGGTAAATAGCGTAAAATAGTCATGCCTTGATGATTAAAGGCCGGGTTTAAAATGGCCGTTAAAATGATTAAAGGCAAAAGAATTTTTAAATAAAAAGCCCAGGCCTTGCGCCCTTTAAGCATTGTTGAATAAATAAGGGCGCAGCTTAAGGAAATAAGCAGGCAAATTGGATCCATAAAAATCATGCTAAAGGCCAAAACAAAAGCAAAAAAGCCAAAATTGATAATAGGATGATAAGCCGCAAAGCCAAAATTCATTATAGCCCCCGCCCTACATCAAGACCTAAATCGCAGGTATAGTGCCAAATTATCGTATCGCCATCTTGTAATTGATAGCGGCTGGCTCCATAATTGGGGAACCAATCATTAACCTGATAAACCCAGCCCGAGCCTTCGCCACAATCAAATTCATATAAATTGGCAATGCCTTCAATATAGGCGCTATTATAAAAAGGAGTATTAACAAATTCTAAATGAATGGCGGCCTGCTTAAGCTCTCTTTCCAGCACATTAAAAACACTTTCGCCTTCATAAAAGGTAATTTGTTTAGTAGCCAAAACCAGGCCGTCGGCAGGAACAATTGCTTGCTTTTCGGCAGCTAAATCGGCCATATTGGCTAATAAGGCATCACAACGAATTTCCAGGCTGGCCGTATAGGCGGTATTGCTAATTACAGCATTTTCCGGCTCAATCGGCTGTGGTGCATCGGCCGGTACTTCGGCCTGATCGAATAAATCCTGAACGGTTGTAGCCTGATTGGCAATTTGGTTTTCGCCGGCATCTAGGCCCACCAAGCCGGCCTGATCAGCCGCTGCGGCATCGGCCGCTTCTTGTTCGGGGTCTAGCTCTACCTCTAAATCGGCAATCGCCTCTATTTGCTGGCTTTGTTCCTCTAAGGCCTGCGTAACGGCATCGGCCGCATTTTGCCGATCCTCTTCCATTTGGGCAGCCGCTTCCTCGGCGGCCGCTTCGGCAGCATCCTCGGCGGCGGCCTCTAAATCGGCGGCCTCTACCGGTTCGGCAGGCTCGGGGGGGGCTGCCGCCGGTTGAGGCTTAGGCGCAGTATAGCCGCCACTAGTGCCGCCACCACCGCTTTCGCCACCCAACCAAAATAAAAGTCCTATTACTACGATAAAAATTCCGGCCATAATCAATAATTGTTTTGTTTGACTAGACATAAATAACTCCTTAATTAATCAACTGTGCTTTAAGCATAAAGTTATAGAGCATCAAGGCAATATCACCCCTGCTAGCTGCTTGATTAGGATTAATTGCCAATTCCGATTTATCTAAAATACCTTCATAATAGCAAAAGGCCAAAGCCGGCTGCGCCCAAGAAGCCGCCAGCACATAATCGCTAAACGAGGCCAATTGATTACGGGTAGACTGAATATCATAATCGGTATTCATTCCTGCTAAGGTGGCGGCACGGCTAATCATCACCGCCGCTTCTTGCTTGCTTACTTGCTCCAAAGGGGCAAAAATTTCGGCGCTGCGCCCGGTAATTAAACCATAAGAAGCAGCTGTACTAACCGCATCATAATACCAGCTAGATGAGCTAACATCATTAAAATTGATTGGCGTGATTGCCGTAATACCTAAAGAGCGCACTAATAAGGCGGCAAATTCGGCACGGGTAATGCCATCATCAGGAGCAAATAAATCGGCACTTTTGCCCTCGATAATATTACGGCTTGCCAAAGCAATAACTGCCTGCTCAACGGCAGCATTATCGCTGATATCATTAAAGCTTGCTGTTTCGGTTACAGCTAAAATTTGAATATCTTGATGCTTACCGCTTAGGCCATTAACAGGCGGCAGGGTATTATCATCAATAGGTGGAGCAGAGCTTATTTGATAAAGAGGATTTAGCCCCTTAGCTGCCTTATCCAGGGCAATCATTGCCAATAAACCTTGTTCGGTAGAGATTAAATTTTCCTGATCATCGCCGATAATATGGACAAAACTGCCATCATCCAAGCGATATTTGAGCAAATTATCGACCACTGTTTGGCCATCTTTGACAAAGCGGCTATCATTATAATCTATGCCCAAGCTGCTTAAAGCGACAATTACCTGCGCCATACTTTCAAAATTATCGCTACCAAAGCTGCTAAAACTGCCATCTGCGCTTTGCATGGCCGACAGGGCATTTAGGGCAGCATCGGTGGCCTGCTTAACCGCCGCCTGCTCTTGATAGGGGGCAAGTGCAATTAAGGCCATAGCCGTAATATCGGGATCGGCAACCGTGCCGCTGCTATTTAAAGAAAAACCGCCATCCGTCAACTGCTTATCAAGAATATAATCGATATAATTTTGACGACCGGCAGCGATGGCAAAATCGGTGCTGGGAACCGGATAATTGCCGCTATCTAAGGCGATTAAAGCCCAGATTGGCCCATTAAGGCCTTGCCAAATTACCTGATTATAATCGGCTAGCGGCAAAAGCAAATCATAATCGCCAACTTGACGAACATTTTTGCCTAAGGCGGTTAAGGCTAAAACTACCCGTGAATATTCGGTATATTTTTTATCATGCAAAACACCTGCATTTTGGCTTAAAAGCCCATTTAAGGCATGATAATAGCTATCAAAATAGCTACTATCTACATCTAAGCCGCTTAAGGCCAAACCCATAATCAGCCATTCGCCGCCGGCGGAAGCCACTGTTGGATTAGGCACTTGCTCTTGCAAATAGGCAGCGCTTTGCTCAATCATAGTAGGCCAATCCTGCTCGGCAGCTAAAGCCAACGGTGCATTAAGCAAGCCACAAAAAATCAATACAATAGTACAAATAAATAATAATTTTCTCATAATACCCCCTAAAATACAAAAAAGCAGCCTTAAAAAAAGCTGCCGTTTTTGATCAATAAAAATTATATTAAGGTCGGTCTTCTGACTTATGCCTATCGGGCTGGCATTTAGCCAATACCCTGCGTTCCCTTGCCTTCCCGGTTGCCCAGTGGCCTAAATAAGGATAAACTCAGCACTTACAGCGGCGGCACCGCTCGGGATTTGCACCCGATTCCCATTTACCTTAAATTCTGTATATAGATTAGCTTATTATATCTTGATTTAGCGCCGATGTCAAGGGTTTATCTAGCCCTTGCGCCCTTCGGCTTTTAATTCCATAATCGCATCACGGTATTGGGCAGCAGCCTCAAATTCCAGGCGGCGCGAGGCCTCCTTCATCTCCTTCTCTAGGGAGCGAATTAATTTTTCCCGTTCTTTGGCCTTAAGTGGCTTATGCTCTTTTAGCTCCTTAGGCGTAGCACCTTGAGGAATTATTGCCGAAATAATATCTTTTACTTCTTTAATAATCGTTTTGGGGCTGATATTATGAGCCAAATTATGCTCAATTTGCTTGCTACGGCGGCGCTCGGTTTCGTCGATGGCAGCCTGCATGCTATCGGTTATTTTATCGGCATATAAGATAACTCGTCCATTTTGATTGCGTGCCGCACGGCCAATAGTTTGGATTAAAGAGCGAGTAGAACGCAAAAAGCCCTCTTTATCGGCATCCAAAATAGCCACCAGGCTTACCTCGGGGATATCCAAGCCCTCGCGTAGTAAATTAATGCCCACCAAAACATCAAATTGCCCCAGCCGCAAATCACGAATGATAGCCATCCGTTCTAAAGTTTTGATATCGGAATGTAAATAGCGTACTTCTATACCCTGATCTTTTAAATAATCGGTTAAATCCTCGGCCATTCGCTTGGTTAGGGTGGTAATTAAGGTGCGCTCATTTTTGGCAATACCGGCCTGAATTTGCAGTAATAAGTCGTCGATTTGGCCTTTAATCGGACGGATTTCGATAAGTGGATCTAAAAGCCCGGTAGGACGTACCACCTGCTCGACAATTTTTTGCTGCCATTTGGCCTCATAATCACCGGGGGTGGCCGATACATAAATTAGCTGATTACTTTTATCTTCAAATTCATTAAATTGCAAGGGGCGATTATCCTTAGCCGAAGGTAGCCTAAAACCATAATCAATTAGCTGCTGCTTACGGCTGCGATCGCCCTCATACATGCCTCTAATCTGGGGCAAGGTTGCATGCGATTCGTCAATGATAATCAAAAAATCATCGGGGAAATAATCCAGCAAAGTATAAGGCGGTTCGCCTTCTTCACGGGCGGTTAAATGGCGGCTATAATTCTCGATACCACTGCAATAGCCCAGCTCTTCCAGCATCTCTAAATCAAAATTGGTGCGTTGCTCTAATCTTTGCGCCTCTAAAAGTTTTTCTTCTGCACGCAGTTTTTGCAGGTTTACGGCCAATTCTTCACGGATTAAAGATAAAGCATTTTGCAGCTTTTCGGCCTTGGTAATATAATGATTGGCCGGATAAACGGCTATTCGCTCGGGGCTTGCTAAAACCTCGCCGGTTAAAGTATCGATTTGGCTAAGCCGCTCTACCTCGTCGCCAAATAAATCGACCCGATAAGCACGGTCGCCCGAGCCTGCCGGAAAAATATCAATAATATCACCCTGCACCCTAAAAGTGCCACGATGAAAATCCATTTGATTGCGGCTATACTGCATATTAACCAATTGACGCAGCATAATCTCGCGGTCTAGGGTTTGGCCAACTGTTATTTGCAAACTTAAATCCAGATAATCGGCCGGGTCGCCTAAGCCGTAAATGGCCGAAACACTGGCCACAATCAAAACATCGCGGCGCTCTAGCAGGGCTGCTGTTGCGGCATGGCGCAGTTTTTCGATTTCGTCATTAATCGAGGCATCTTTGGCGATATAGGTATCGCTTGAGGCAATATAGGCCTCGGGCTGATAATAATCATAATAACTAACAAAAAATTCGACGGCATTTTCCGGAAAAAACTCCTTAAATTCGCCGCAAAGTTGGGCGGCCAAAGTTTTATTATGAGCGATAACCAAAGTTGGCCGATTAAGCTTGGCTATAACATTGGCCATGGTAAAAGTTTTGCCGCTGCCGGTTACACCAAGTAAGGTTTGATGCTGTAAGCCCTGCTCGATACCGTCGGCCAATTGCTCAATGGCTTGCGGCTGATCGCCCATGGGCTGATAGGGGCTATGCAAAATAAATTTTTTATCGCTAAGTTGTAATTTAGTTTTTATGTTAATCATACTCCTTATTTGGCAATTATTGGCCTTTAATGCGGCAATCTAATTGCTCGTAGGTAGCCGATACGGCAGCAATTTGCTCGCGCAAGCGCTTCATTTCGGTCATGATTGGGTCCGGCAAGTTGATTTGATCTAAGTCGGCAGAAGGCATCCGCTCGGTTTTTTGCTTAACAATGCGCCCCGGTATACCTACCACCGTGCAATTGGGCGGCACTTCTTTTAGCACCACCGAATTAGAGCCTACCTGGCAATTATCGCCTATTTTAAAGGGGCCCAATACCTTAACCCCCGAGCCAATCAAAACATTATTACCAATAGTTGGATGACGCTTACCGCTATCTTTGCCGGTACCGCCTAAAGTTACCCCATGATAAATGGTGCAATTATCGCCTATTTCGGCGGTTTCGCCAATTACAATGCCCATGCCATGATCGATAAATAGATTATTGCCGATTTTGGCACCGGGATGAATTTCGATACCGGTAAAAAAGCGGCCGCTTTGCGAAAAAAAGCGAGCTAAAAAGAATAGATTATGCTTATAAAAAAAATGGCCGATCTTATGCCAAACCAAAGCATGAAAGCCGGCATAAAGCAAAATAACTTCCAAAACATTTTTAGCAGCCGGATCTTTTTCGGCCATATTGCGAGCATCACTTAATAAAGACATATAATCCCTCCGCTGGCCAACCAGGCCAATATTATATCCTAGTAATTTACTAAGATATAATCATTATATACCTTATTTCGGACAAATGCAATAGGCAATTTAAAATTTATTGCCAATCCGTAGCGACTTATTTAATCGAAACTATTTGCCCTTTATTAACACTAATTTGCAAAACCTTTTTTATTAACAAAGCCAGGCCAATGCTTAATAATAAAGTATTAAGATGGCTAATCGCCCCAAATTCGATGGCTAGTAGGCCTTTATTAAAATATGCGGTGGCCAGAATATGGCCACTTAATACTCCTAAACTTAGCCCACCGATAATCAGCGCATTTTTGCGGCTAATAATTAAGCCCATAATGGCCGCAAGGAGGGGCATTAAAATATAGCTATTAAAGGGCAATCTGGCCAACCACCATAAAAGGCCGCTATTATATAAAAAGCAAATTACGCCGCTTAGCAGGGCGATTAAGCAAATATGCCAACGGCTGCGTCCATCAGCCAGCATTAAAAGGCGCAAACCAAAAATTAAGGCACAAATACCGCCGCCATTGATATATAAAGTGCCTAAATTAATATTAATAAATGTTGTTACTAAAAGCACAAAGATAATCAAGAGCATTTTAGGGCAATTAAGCCTAAGCTCATAGCATAAGTTGCGCGGATTACCCTTGTACAAAGACCAGCTAAATGGCAGTAAAAACATAAAACCCCAAGCAATATCAGTCATCATATCCCTCCTTAATTTTATTATAACCAAAACTGTGCTATCTAAACCTTAGCCATTGCCAATCCTTACCATCTATGCTATAATAATCCACATCAATTAATTTCAATTTAAGGAGTAGCAATAATGCGATTAAAAATAATAGCTATTTTGTTTTGCCTGTTAATTAGTTTGGCTTTAACTAATAATCAGGCTCAAGCCCAGCCACTATATGAAGCCGAAGCCCAAGTTTTGGGCAATTTGGGGCTTTTTTTGGGTACCGAACATGGCTATGAATTAGAACGAGCAGCCAGCCGCGCCGAGGCCGCCGTGGTTTTGGTACGCTTAATCGGTAAAGAGCAGTTTATCACCGATTATAATTATCAAACCCCGTTTAATGATTTGCCTGAATGGGCCGAGGATCATATCGCCTATCTTTATCATCAAGGCATTGTTAATGGTATGAAAGATAGCGTATACGGCTCTATTTATCCGCTAACCGTCCAGCAATACTGCGCCCTTTTACTGCGTAGCCTAAATTATACGGAAGCCGACGGCGATTTTAGCTATGATCAAACTCTGGCCAAGGCCGCCCAAGTAGGGCTTTTAAATGCCGAGCAGGCTGCTAATCTAAGCAATACTCAAAATATTAACCGTGATTTAGTGGTAGCCATTGCCTATAATGCCCTTACCTGTACTTTTAAGAATGAGAATATTACCCTTTTGGAAATGTTATATCTTGAAAATGCCATTACCGGTGCCCAATTGCAGTCGATACAATATGATCAGCACTTAGCCCCTTTTATTACCCTAATTTTAAAGGAAGAGCAAATCGCCCCACTAATTAATGAAGAAATTAAATTAGAACGCGAATTAGGCCTTGATAATTCCAATGATAGCCCCGATTTAGCCGAGGCGGCCGGCATCCCATTTATGCTAGATGGCATGCTGGAAGGCATTTTTGCGGTGAATGATGCTAATTATATGGATGCTTTGGATTATTATAGCATTATTGCTCCTAAAGATGGCCAATTATTAGTAATCGCAAATCTTAAAACCGCAAATAATCCCGATTTGCTCGAAAACTTGCGAATATCGGTGGAAACCGAAAATAATGGTCAAATCGAGATTATCTCACGTGTTTATCAAGCCATTGACAAACAGGATCAAAGTACGGTAGTTTTAGCGCAGGCCGAAGTTAAGGCCGATCAGGAGTATTTTATCTGCATTTATTATTATGATGATGCCCTTGCTTTGCCTACCGCTTATCAAATCCAAATTAGCCTGGATGATTAAATATGTAAATGAGCTATTGCCATCAATTAAAACGGCCAATAATTGGCTCGGTTTTATGGCAATAGCTCAATTTTAGCAAATAAAGTTAGCCTTGAGTGTGAATGGTAGAAGCGGAGCTATTAACTGCCGAAGTATGGCCTTGAGATAAAGCTTGCTCGGCAAAAGCAACCATTTTTTTGGTCATATTACCGCCAACATAACCGTTTTGACGCGAAGAAAGCTGACCTTTATCAATTTGATCATAGTTAGAAATGCCCAATTCGCTGGCTACTTCCATTTTAAAGTTCTTTAAAGCGGAAGAAGCGGCAGGAACAGTGGGGTTATTATTGTTTCTGCTCATTTGTTTTTCACCTCCTTTTTCGGTGTTGATACTATTGTGCGCAAGGGCTTAAATATATATTCATTTTTTTATTTCCTTTTTTATCCACTGCCATATCCCCTGCTAAACAATTTATATCCTTAAATAATGGCGATAATTTTGCTCATTTACGGCCGGATGGATGGCCTGCGCAATAGCCGCCGCCAGGATTTGGGCACTATCATCGATTAGCTGATCGATATCTTTAGGCGTTACAATTAAATTGCCTTCAAAATTGGCCAGCACTTGGCGGCAAATAAAATCCGCACTTGGCTGATTTTGCAGATACCCCTGCCCTTGACTTTGCGCTTGCCCCCAATTTTTAGCCTGCTCTTGATAATATAAATTTAAAGCCTCATAGATAATAAACTGGCAGTTTACCACCATTGGCACACCGATGGCAATTAGGGGTATCTTTAAACTTTCTTTATCTATGCTCATTCTTTTATTGCCTAATCCCGAACCTGGATTAATACCGCTATCGGTAATTTGAATGGTATTACCTAAACGGCTAATGCTGCCTGCGGCTAAGCTATCGATGGCAATTATCGCAGCCGGCTTAATACTTTTGGCCACCGCCTTGATAATTTCGGCAGTTTCTATGCCGGTAATGCCCAGCACCCCGGGTGCTAAAGCCGCTACCGGCCTTAATCCGTCCAAAGCTTGGCTATCATTAAGCTTAAATAGATGGCGGGTAGCAAAACTATGCTCGATAACCTTAGGGCCTAAAGCATCTGGTGTAGCTTGATCATTACCTAGGCCAACTAGCAATATCGGGCTTTGAACGTCAAAAGGGGGCAAAAGCTGTTTTAGGCTATGGCCAACCACACCGGCGATGCTATCGATAAAATCCTCACTATTAATAGTAGGAATATCTATTGTAATATAAATCCCCTTTTTTTTGCCGATTTTTTGAGCAGCATCTTCGCTAAAAACTTCGATAGTAGTAATTTTGATATCATCGATTTGCTCGATATTTTCGCTTATCCCGTCAATTTCTTGATTAGTGCTGCCGCGCAATATTTGCGAAGCTTCGCTAATCAAATCAAGGTTAGGAATTTGATTAGCGGCAAAAGACTTATTTTGTTGCATTAAATCACCTCCTTAATAGCAAATAGTATAACCGATATTTGATTAAATTAATTAAGTTGGCAGGAAGAGTGCAGCCCAAAATAGAATACAAAATAGGATATAAGCTAAAAAAAGAGGGCTGCGAAAGATATCACAGCCCCATTAAACGAGCAAAATCAGCAAAACTGATTATACTCGGAAAAAGGAAAGGTCTTGCCTTTCCTAAAACTATTATTAGCAATTAAATATTTTTTATACAACAATTTTTGCTAATTTTTAGGAGGAAATTGTGCGGATAATTGCCGGCACTGCCAAAGGCCGCATTTTAAAAACTGCCGATGGCTTAAATACCCGCCCCACGGCCGACAGGGTTAAAGAGGCCATCTTTAGTAGCCTTTATCAAAAAACTATTGGCGCCAATATCTTAGATGTATTTGCCGGTAGCGGGGCTTTTGCTCTGGAGGCTTTAAGCCGCAATGCAACCTATGCCACCTTAATCGAGCAAGATAGAGCGGCAATTTGTGCCATTAATGCCAATATCGCCAATTGTGGTTTTGAGCAAAAAACGCAGCTTTTAAAAGGCGATGCCCTAAAAATCTTGGCCAAACTTAATCAACAATATCAATTGATTTTTTTAGATCCACCTTATAATCAAGGCCTGCTTAATCCAATTTTAGCCCTAATCAGCAAACATAAATTATTGGCTAAAGACGGCCTAATCATTATCGAAACAACAACTAAGGGTAGCGAGTTTAACTGCCCAACTAATTTTCAAATCGATAAAAAGGCCTGCTATGGGCAAACTACTATTTATTATATAATGGAGGGAGCTTAATTAATGGAAATACATAAAGTTTTGCAAGAAATGGAAGAGCATATTACCAATGCCTCGCGCATCCCATTAACCGGCAAGGTGATGGTTGACGGGGATTTGATTTTGGAGTTTATCGACAAAATTCATGTTTCTTTACCCGAGGAATTAAAAAGAGCCCAAGAAGTGCTAAAGCATAGCGATAAATTAATGGAAAGCATGGAAAGCCAAGGCAAATTAATTTTAAACGATGCCCGCGAACAGGCAGATAAATTAGTTTTAGATACCGAAATATATCAACTGGCTTTACGTAAGGGCGAGGAAATTATACGCCAAGCCGAGGCCAATGCTGCCGCCTTGCAGCAGGATTCTTTGATTTGGTCGGATGATGTCTTGCATCAACTGGAACTTAATCTGGAAAAGGTAATCTACTCGATTAAGCAAAACCGGGAAGATTTGCGCAAATATCCGGTAACCGGCGGCGACCATTCGCCCGAATAAGAAGCTTTTACACTAATCCTAATTAAGGCCATACTTTTAGCTTAGCAAACAGCCCCAAAAGCAAGCCAACTAATAATAAAACTATAGCTAAGCCCAGGCTATAAAGCCAAATCATACTACTATCTATAATCAAGGGCAAGCCAATAATGCTGCTTGGCAAAGTCAATTTTTGGCAAAGAAAATGCATTGCCACATAGGAAATTAGGGCATGAATTAGGCGGCTGATAATATATAATCTAATCTTAATTTTGCAATCGGCCACCATGGCCGCTACTTGTGCTTGCACCGAAAAACCACCAAAGGCCAAAATGGCGGCGATAATCGGCAAAGTTTGGCCTAAAGCCAATCCCGATTGCGCAGCCTGCTCAATACCTAAGCTCATTTCCCAGATGCCATAAGATAAGGCGCTGGCCAGCCCGGGGCTAATCCCCAAATTATAAAGCGGCCTAAGCAAAAAACTAAGGATGCCGCCTTGTTCCAGCATGGCCAGCAAAACAGCAAAAAACGTCATATAGCAGCCGATTAAGCTAATATTGGTAAAAGAGGCATAGGCCGCCTTTTTTAGCAAGTTGCCAATGCTTATCTGCTCTAAAACCTGCTTATGTACAGCGCTATTTAAAGGCGCTGTTTTTATTTGCCGATAATCCTTTTTAGCCAAAAGCCCCAAACCAATACCTATCAATAAATTACCACCATAATGCACCGCCATCAAAGCCCCTGCTAAATGTGGGCTAGCTAATAGTCCTGCCGCCAAAGCCACACTAATATAAAGCGGGCTGGCATTATTTGTAAAGGCAATTAAGCGCGCGCCTTCTTCGGCATTGATTTGGCCGCTTTGATAAAGCCCTGCCGAAATTGCAGCCCCACCCGGAAAACCCGAGCTAAAGCCCAGCAAAACTGCCAAAGCCGCCGCCCCCGGCAAACGGAATAAGGGGCGCATTAATGGGTTTAGCAAGCGTGATAAATGCGGTACCAGCCCCAATTTAAGCAAAAGTTCGGCGCTGATAAAAAATGGTAATAGCGATGGCAATATCATTCGCCACCATAAGTTAAGGGCGGCCTGGGCGGCTTTTACCGCCTCGGCCGGGAAAATTATCATCGCCAACATCATCAATACCAAACCTAGACTAAAAAAAATTATTGTTTTTATGCCCATTTTGTCAACTCCTTAGAAAAAAAAGCAATTTACTATTGCCGTAATAAATTAACTTGTGATATAATAAATGGGTATGACTTATATAACTCAAATAACAGTTTTCGGGAGGATTATTAATGAAAATCTTAGTTTTAAACTGCGGTAGCTCTTCTTTAAAGTATCAACTATTTAATATGGAAGACGAAAGCGTAATGGCCAAAGGTTTAGTTGAGCAAATCGGTTTGGACGGTTCGGTTTTAAATCATCAAAAAACAGGCCAAGACAAAAAGAAAATTATGGCCGATATCCCCAATCATGGTGTTGCTATCGAATTGGTTGTAGCTGCTTTAACCGATAAAGATCATGGCGTAATCAGCGACATGAAGGAAATTAATGCCGTTGGCCATCGCACCATTCATGGCGGCCCGATTTCCGAAGCCAGCCTAATTAATGAGCAAGTTGTAGCCACCATGGAAGAAATGATCGATTTAGCTCCTTTGCATAATCCGCCCTGCATAACCGGTATTAGAGCCTGCGAGGAAAAAATGCCCGGCGTGCCAATGGTTGGCGTTTTTGATACAGCTTTCCATCAAACCATGCCCCCCGTATCTTATATGTATGCGCTACCCTATGAGTATTATGAAAAATATAAAGTGCGCCGCTATGGCTTCCATGGCACCTCGCATCGCTTTATCAGCAAGCGTGCTTTAGAATTAATGGGCAATCCCGATCATAGCAAAATTATTTCTTGCCATTTAGGCAATGGCTCTTCTTTATGCGCTATTGTTGACGGCAAATCTTATAATACAACCATGGGCTTTACCCCATTAGAAGGCCTGGTAATGGGCACTCGCTCCGGCGATTTCGACCCGGCCATCGTACCTTTTATTATGGAAAAAGAAAACTTAACTACCGGCGAGCTTAATACTGTGCTTAATAAAAAATCGGGCTTAGCAGGCATTTCCGGCGTTAGCAGCGATATGCGCTATATCGAAGAAGCTGCCGCCAAAGGCAATGAAAAAGCCCAACTTTCCTTAGATATGTTTAATCAGCGTGTAGTTAGCTATATTGGCGCTTATGCCGCCCAAATGAATGGTGTGGATGCAATTTTATTCACCGCCGGCATTGGCGAAAACGGCACCGACACCCGTGAAGCCATCTGCAAGCAATTGGAATACTTAGGCGTAGAATTTGATGCCGAGGCCAATAATTGCCGCGGCAAAGAAGTTTTAATTTCTAAGCCCGGTTCCAAGGTTAAAGTTTATGTAATTCCTACCAATGAGGAATTAATGATTGCCCGTGACACCATGGAATTAATAAAATAATTGGCTAAAAACCGCTATTTTATTAAAAATAGCGGTTTTTTTTATTGACATCACAAGCATTTACTTATATAATAGTATAGTGTGTTTTTAGATTTTGCCATTTTAGGAGAATGTATGCTAAAAGTTGATTTGGCCAAAATCAAATATCAGCCCGGAGCTAAGGCCGCTTTAGATTTGGCGGTAATGCTTTGTGCCAAAGATTATAATTATAGCGATATTGAATTTGCAGGGCCTATAATTTTTAAGGGGCAAGCCATAAACAATAAAGGCAATATAATAGTAGAGGGCCGGCTTAAGGCGCAAACTATTATAGGTTGCCATCGTTGCGGCGAGCAGCAAATTATCGATATAGAGGCTGATTTTAAGGAAATATACAGCCATCTGGAGGCCAAGCCCGATTTGGAGGGCGAGCAAGATATTCATCAATTTAGCGGGGATAGCCTAGATTTTAGTGCTCAGGCCTTGGCTGCTTTATTTATGGAATTACCGATGAAAACCTTATGTTCGGCTGATTGCAAAGGTATATGCCCACTATGCGGCATTAATCTTAACCAAGCTCAATGTAATTGTAAAGAGCAGGAAATAGATCCTCGTTGGCAAAAATTGCAAGACTTAATCAATGAAAGTAAATAGTACTTAGCCGCAGCCTACCAATATAGGCTACGACCAAGCCGACTAATTTGCAGCATTATTTGAAAGGGGTGTTTTAAATGGGTGTACCAAAAGGAAAAACTTCGAAGGCCAATAAAAGAATGAACCGTGCAGCACGTTATAAGCTAGAAGGGCCGGCTATTAATAGCTGCCCCCAATGCCATGCCTTAAAGCAACCGCATCATGCTTGCCCGGAATGTGGCCATTATAAAGGCCGTGAAGTAGTAGCTACCGAAGCTAATTAATAAACTACACATTTAAATACGCTATAGCCTTTGGTTATAGCGTATTTTTTTGTGGAGATTTAGATTAATAAACCAAGCGCAGATAATACAAAAAAGCGAAATACCGGCTTAATTAGCCAATATTTCGCTTTTGAATTAATTTCAAACCAAGCATAATAAAACTAAATGCAGGGCAAAAGCCGCTATTATTCTGCCTCAGCAATGGCTGCTTGCAAATTAATGCTGCCGGTATAGATGGCTTTGCCGATTATTACGCCAGCTACACCCATTTCTTTTAATTTGCGAACAGCTTCTAAATTAGATACACCACCGGCTGTGATTATTTTTAGGTCGCCGCTTTTAATAATTTCTTCGATGGCGCTATAATTGGGGCCTTTTAACATGCCCGAACGGCGCAAATCGGTATAAAGAATTTGGCTAATGCCCAATTCCTTTACTTTTTCTAATTGCCTTTGTACGGTGGTGCTAACGGCTGTTTCGAAGCCTTCGGTAGTAACCATGCCATCACGGCCATCGATGCCGGCTAAAATTCGCTCGCCATAACGTTCTACGGCCTCGGCTACCACATCGGGATTACGCAACATAGCCGACGATAATACCACCCGTTTTACGCCTAAATCCATCAAGGTATTGATATTACCAATACTGCGAATGCCGCCGGATAGCTGAATATCTACCGCCCCACAATCGACAATTTCCTGGATAATCCGTAAATTACATAGATGCCCGGAAAAAGCCCCATCTAAATCATTAATATGCACTAAGTTGGCGCCTGCTTGCTTAAGCAGTAATACCTGCTGTAAAGGGTCGCCGGAATAAATATTATGCGCTGCTACCATATCGCCTAAAACGCGCGAGCATGCGCCTTCCCTCAAATCAAGGGCCGGAATAATTTGCAAAAAGCTCAGTCCTTTCTTATTGCTACTATTCGAATGATTAACAATTAAATAAATCTTCGACAAAAAGCGCTTATCCCCTGCCTTAGAATAAAAAAAGCTGCATCAAATGATGCAGCTGTTTTAGACGATAAATTAATTCCATTTGCGCTTTCTGGCAGCTTCCGCTTTTTTCTTCCTTTTAACACTGGGCTTTTCATAATGTTCATGTTTGCGGATTTCGGCCATTACGCCAGATTTTTGACAGGTACGCTTAAAACGGCGCAAAGCGCTATCCAAGGATTCATTTTTACCAACTCTAACTTCACTCATAATCTACCCTCCCCTCATGGAACCAATAGGGTGTTTAAAAAACACACACTAGTAATTATATATCAAAAATCAGATTACGTCAACTACTGTACGCAAAATAAATAATTTTATTTTTTATTCGCTTACAAAAGAACCTAAGGCCTTGCCACCAATTAAATGATAATGCAAATGCGGCACTTCCTGGCCGGAATTTGCCCCAATATTGGTGATTAAGCGATAACCATCGGCTGCAATGCCCAGTGTTTCGGCAAGTTTAGCAGCCCGATAATTAATTTGCCCCAATAGTTGCACATGCTCTTCTTTAGCCTCGGCCAAAGAAGCAAAATGCAATTTAGGAATAAGCAAAACATGCTTTGGCGCTTTAGGGTTGATATCATAAATCGCAATTAAATGCTGATCTTCATATAAAATTTCGGTACTTAATTCATGATTAGCAATTTTGCAAAAAATACAATCGGCCATTATTATCCCTACTTTGCAAGTTTTTAGCAGCACTTAAAAATAAGCTACTGGGTAATATTCTACTTGTTTTAAGATTATTCCTTCTTAATAAATATATTTTTTATAATAGAGGCGCAAAAGCTTTAAGCAAAGCCCTAATAAAGCGACGAGGGAAGGAAAATAAATTGCTTTGCCCACGTTGAATTTCCTGGCATAATTCCAGGCCATTTAAAAAGTCTTCTCGCATGGTGATAATCGATGGCGTTTTATAAAGCCAGCAGCCACATTCAAAATGCAAAAACAAACTGCGATAATCTAAATTAATTGTGCCTACCGTGCCATAGCAATCGTCGGCGACAAAGGTTTTGGCATGCACAAAACCGGGTGTATACTCATAAATGCGCACATTAGCCTCGAGCAGCTGCGCATAATGAGCACGGCTGGCCGCCAACACATACCATTTATCGGGAATAAAGGGCAGCATAATCCGCACATCTACCCCATTTTTAGCCGCATTAATCAAGGCGGTTTGGGTTTCATTATCCAAAACCAAATAAGGGGTTTGAATATAAATATAGCGATTGGCCTTGCCGATTAAATTTAAGTAAACATTTTCGCCAACAGCCTCTTCGTCTAAAGGATTATCGCTATAAGGCTGAACAATGCCCCAATCGGTATTTTTGGCTATTTTGTCTTGCTGATTAGGATTAATAATTGGCCGATACTGATTATAATCCTCGTCAGAGCCGCAAATATAATCCCACATCGATAAAAAGAATACCGTTAAACTCCAAACAGCCTCACCCTTAATCATAATGGCAGCATCACGCCAGTGGCCAAATTTTTTGAAGGCATTGATATATTCATCGGCTAAATTAATGCCGCCGGTAAAGCCGGTTATGCCATCGATTACAAATATTTTGCGATGATCGCGATTATTAAGCCTGGGCGATAAAACCGGCATTACCCGATTAAAAGGCTGGCATTTTATGCCATAGCTACGCAGGGTTTTATGATAATTACGAGGTAAAGTAAGGATGCAGCCAAAATCGTCATAGATAATTCTTACATCTACACCGGCTTGGGCTTTTTGTTTAAGAATATTTAAGATACTATCCCACATTAGGCCTTCTTGAATAATAAAGTATTCGATAAAAATATATTTTTCGGCCTTGGCCAATTCATCAAGTAAGCAGCTAAACTTGCTTTCGCCGCTACTTAAATAAGTGCTCTGGCTTTGATTATAAGGTGGGCTATCGGCCCATTTTTGCAGATAGGCGGCTTGCAAGCCGGCAGCGGGATTGGCGATTTGCAATTGTTTGATTAAATCATAATTATTGCTTAAAGCGGCCTGCTGCTTGGCCGCAATAGTATTTATTTTTTGACGATAATATTTAGGTAATTTATTTAAGCCAAAAATTAAGTAAAAAAACAAGCCAAAAGGCGGAACCGCAAATAAAAGGGTAATCCAGGCAATTTTATAACTGGGATTACTGCGCCGATTAATAATATATAAAGAAGCAGCTAAGCTTATAATATTGCTGGAAAAATAAAGTGGTGCAAAGTATTCGCTAAAAAAGTTTATCATGCTAAAAAGCAAGATTAATTGCAGAACAATAAATATTAAAATAATATTCAAACGATGAAACAGAAAGTTGATTATTTTTTTCATAATCTCTCCTAAACAACTATTGCGATATCAATGCTATGTACATGTTCGCCTTTTACTGTTATCTTCCTGCTTTTAGGGGGCGGCAACCGCCTACCATTAGCCTCCCCCCAAACAGTTGCTAAAAAAATCAATAAATCAGTTAGCGATTAATGGTATTGAATTCCATTTTTTGATAGTCGCCTTCTGTAAAATCGGCGACTTCGCCATTAAAGTTGTGATAGGCAGCAATTTCTTCGATGGCTACAACTTTGCCATTATCTATGGTAATAAAATAAGGGGTTTTGCCGCTATTATCAATACCATTATTAAAGCGTTCGTCCAGCAAGTTTTTGCTACCTACTTGCCCTTCTATTGCGCCACCTAGGCTATGGCCGATATGGCGTGCCTCATTACCTAGGCTGGCCGGCATATTAACGCCATACACATTATTATCCATGCTGATATTAGTACCAAAACCACTATTATTTGTAGCGATTTGATTGCTATCATCGTCTTTAAGCATCACTTTGATATTGCTGGATAAGGGCAAAGTGATGTGACCATTGCTTTGCAAATCATGCAAGTAGTAGCCATTTTTGAAATCTTGTTCTGTATCGAGGCTTAATTCGGTGATGCGCGAGGTATCGTATTTGGTGATTAGTTCAGTTTCTTCTATTTGCAGGTTTTGGTCATCATAGGCGACGATATAGCCTTCGATAACATGGGTACCTTGCTTTAGGCTATTGATGCGGGCTTCGTCTTGGGTGGAGCAAGCGGTGCTTAAAGCTAAAGCAGCAATTAAAACTATAATAAAAGTTAAGCGTTTGGTAAAGCAATTCATAAAAAACCTCCTAAAAAAGTATTGTCGCTCAACAATTATTATAAACAAATCAAAAAAAAATAGCCCCCTAAAAATTTTCCAAATCAAAAGTTTTTTTGGTACTTTTTTTTCAAAAAAAGTACAAATCTTTTAATCTTTTAAATCTTTTAAATCTTTCAAGCCAAAAGGGGTAAAGAAGGCAAGAAAGCAAATTAACAGTAAGCCAAAAACATAAATACAAAGTAAAAGCTTGAAAGATTTAGCTGCTATTTCTATTTGCAAAGCAAATAGAAATAAAGCCGCCTAAGCTAACTTAAGATGCGCCCGGGTAAAGCTAAGCTATAAGTAGCACCTAGACAAAATAAAGTTAGATGATGCATCTTCTTACTTTTCTGCCCGCAGGCTTATGGTTAAAGTTCGTTGGCTTAATTATAATAGGATAGCTTGGCTTGCGTAGAGCACTTCATTTTTATTTGCTCTGCAAATAAAAATAGCAGCTTTCTTTCAATTTTTATCAATTCTAATTTTGATTTTACCTATGCTCTACTATTCTTTACCGGCCTACACTAGCTTGCTTTTAATAATTGAAAGAAAAAAGATTAAAACCGTTCTTTTTTTTGAAAAAAAAAGAACCAAAAAAAACTTTAAGGGGCTGTCGCACTTTTTTGCGACAGCCCCCCCTATTCAACTATTAACCTTAATCTTTAGGCACACTGTTTTGCCTATATTTATCCATAACCCCTTTAAATAATTCGCCATTAGAAGGTGGTGTCCAGGTTATGCAATTCGCTCCGGCCTCGATAGTTTCGGCAATGTCCTTATCCGTCGGGCCACCGGTTGCTATAATTGCTGCCTCGGGGAATTCTGCCCTAATTTTACGTACAATCTCGGTTGTTTTACGAGCTGCTGCCACATTAAAAATAGCAGCCCCTGCCTCTAGGCGAGCACTAATATCATCATACTCCGATACCACAGTAATTAAAACCGGGATATCCAAATTGCTGGATACCTCCTTAATTACCTCATTAGAAGTAGGCGCATTCAAAACTACCCCTATCGCCCCCTGATGTTCGGCATGTAAGGCTAAATTTACCACCCTTTTTCCGGTTGTAGTTCCGCCACCTACACCACAAAAAACAGGCATGTCGGCTGCCATCATCAAAGAACGAGTAATAATCGGTTGCGGCGTAAATGGATAAACCGCAATCACCGCATCGGCATTAACATTGCGGATTATCGCCACATCAGTAGAAAAAACAATCGACTTAATCCTTTTGCCAAAAATACGAATGCCATTACACTCGCGAATAATATCAGGAACAAATAACATATGCTTACGCAAAGCCCCATTAAATTCGGGGATAAAGCTGGCTTTTGTGCTCATAGTCTAACCCCTTTCAAAAAATTTATAAAATAAGGACGTCTAAAAGCAACCTGCCTAAGTAAACGTCCTTTTTTAACATTATATAATTTAATCGTAATAGTATGCGCTATTTGCGATTAGGTTTTTTTTGATTATTCGATTTTTGCGAATTATTAGCAGAATTGGCAGCAGCAGGCTTTTCTTCCTTTTTCTCCTCACGACGTACATTAAGAATAGGGATATTGGCCACTAAAGCCATGCCATCTTCTTCTTTAGTTAAAGAAACATCTAAGCCGGCTACATCAATTTCCATGTATTTATTGATAACTTCGATTAAATCATGACGCAAATTATGCATTACCTGATCCGACATATCCAGGCGGTCATGCACTAAAACCAAGCGTAATCTTTCTTTAGCTACATTTTTGCTCTCCTGGCCTTCTTCCTTGCCAAAAATCCGTGACCAAAAGTTGCTCATTGCCATACTACCCCTCCTTAATCACCACTAAATAATGTTTTTAGTCGATTGAAAAAGCCTTGCTTTTCTTCCATAGACATAAAAGGCACTTCCTCGCCATTAATACGGCGGGTAATATTGCGGAAAGCTTGGCCGGGGCGAGAATTTTCGTCCATAACGGTAGGCTCACCACGGTTGGTAGCGATAACAATAGCATCGTCATCGGGCACAACACCCAATAAATCGATAGCCAAAATATCTAAAATATCTTCTACGCTCATCATGTCGCCGGATTTGACCATATTGGTACGAATACGGTTGATGATTAAACGAGGATTGCGCAAATCGGCAGCCTCAAGTAAGCCGATGATGCGGTCGGCATCACGCACGGCCGAAACCTCGGGGGTAGTAACCACAATAGCCTCTTCGGCGCCGGCAATAGCATTTTTAAAGCCATGCTCAATACCTGCCGGGCAATCGATAATTACATAATCAAATTCTTCTTTAAGCTGATTGGTTAAATCAACCATTTGCTCTTCGCTAATTGCAGTTTTATCCTTGGTTTGTGCAGCAGGCAGCAAAAACATGTTTTCATAGCGTTTATCTTTAATTAAAGCCTGCTTTAAGCGGCAATTACCGCGTACGGCATCCACAATATCATAAACAATGCGGTTTTCTAAACCTAAAACCACATCCAAATTGCGTAAACCGATATCGGTATCTACCATTACAACTTTTTTATTAAGCATAGCCAAACCGGTGCCCAGATTGGCTGTGGTGGTGGTTTTGCCAACTCCGCCTTTGCCGGAAGTGATGACAATTACTCTGCCCATTTTATGGCCTCCTTTAATGTTGCGGTTGATATTCTTCTATAATAACAGCATCATTTTTAATGCGTGCTGTTTCGGGTAATTTAAGCTGCTCGGCATCATTGCCATCGGGAGGGCGGGTAATATGCGATGCGATGCGCAATTGGGTAGGCGCTAAGTAAAGAGCCGTAACAGTGGCTGTTTCCTCACCGGTTGCCCCGGCATGAACCAAACCACGCAAAGATCCCATTACTAAAATATGGCCGCTGGCTACAATTTCTGCCCCGGGATTAACATCGCCCATAATTACAACATTGCCATCATAATGTAAATTCTGACCCGACCGCAAAGTGCGCTGAATAAGCACTGTTGGCCTTTTGCTCATATTTTCATTCCAAAAATTCAAGAATTTCCCTCCTTTACTCGCAGATTGTACTTTATTCGCCATTAACTTGGCTATTCCTGCTAAAATTAATAAAACAATAGTATTGCTTTTTTGCTTCCTATATAGTATAATATTATTAGTAACTATTATCACTAGTTGTTTAGCCTTGGCTAAGCAGCCCCAAAAAGGAGGCTTACCATGAACAGATTATTTATTTTGTTACTAATTGGAACAGTTTTATTATTTAGTGCCTGTACACAGGCCGAATCTGCAACCGATGGAGGGGATGAGAATATGGCTATAAATCAAGAACAAGATCAAAATCTAGAGCAGGAACAAGAGCAAAATAGCGATCAGGAGCAAGCTACCGAGGATGCTCAAGCCCTAGTCCCTGCCGCCCCCGCAGTAGACTGGGAAGCCATCGAGGACGAGCTGGGCTTAAAATCGATTTATTTGGCCGGCGGCTGTTTTTGGGGCGTAGAGGAATATATGTCGCGTATTGTTGGGGTATATGATGTGGTATCCGGCTATGCCAATGGCAATACCGAAAACCCCAGCTACGAAGAGGTTATCTATAATGATACCGGCCATGCCGAAACCGTTAGGGTGCTTTATGATCCTAATCAGGTAGAGCTTGCCGAATTATTGAATAAGTTTTTGATGGTTGTCGATCCTACTTCCTTAAATCAGCAGGGTAATGATATTGGCACTCAGTATCGTAGCGGTATTTATTATGAGGATGAGGCCGATTTGCAAGTTATCGAAACCAAGCTGGCGGAGCTAAGCCTAATGTATAGCGAGCCGATAGTGGTAGAGGCTTTGCCTTTAGCTAACTTTTATTTAGCCGAGGATTATCATCAGGATTATCTGCGCAAAAATGTGGATGGTTATTGTCATATTGATTTAAATAGTGGCAATGATTTAAGCAATATGATTGACGAGGAGAATTATCATGTGCCCAGTGATGAGGAGTTAAAAGAGCAGTTAACTCCGTTGCAATACAGTGTAACTCAAGATGATGCAACCGAAACTGCCTTCTTTAATGAGTATAATGATAATAAGGCAGTAGGCATTTATGTGGATATTGTTTCCGGCGAGCCTTTATTTAGCTCTTTGGACAAATACGATTCCGGCACCGGCTGGCCCAGCTTTACCAAGCCAATTGTGCCCGAAGTAGTGGTAGAGGTTGAGGATAGCAGCTTTGGCATGACCCGAATTGAGGTTCGCAGCAGGGCGGCCGATTCGCATTTAGGCCATGTATTTGATGATGGCCCGGATGATGCAGGAGGCCTGCGTTATTGCATGAACAGTGCGGCTTTACGATTTATTCCTTATCAGGATATGGCGGCCGAAGGCTATGGTTATCTGCAGCATATCTTTTTGGATTCTTTTGATGGCTTGAATTTTTTAGAGTAGTGATTTAGTTTATTTTGGAGCTACTCGGGCAAGGGCGTTCTCTTTGGGAGAGCGCCCTTATTTTTCTTTAGCTCATTGCTATCGTTTGCAATCTATGCTATACTAGGGAAACCGATATAATCTAAACTAAGTTAAATACCCTAAAAGAATAACAAACGCAGATAAGACGGATGACCAAAGTACCTACGTAATAAGATAACTTATTAAACTAGCAAAAGGTAGTTACCCTAGCGTAAAAGGGCTTGAACCCATACGCCCTTATTTAGGCTAAGCAGGAACTAAATTATTAGAAAAAAGCTTTATTTTAATTATTCTTTGGCTAAAAAAATAATTTTTGCAGCCTAAATAAGGGTGCGAAGCAGTTTTGCGCCAAAATCAGGGGATAGATAGTGGAATTGACGATGCTTTTCGTAGCAGCGCTACGAGAAGTATCGGCAAGGCCGCTAGATGCCGCTGATTTTGAGTGCAAAACCGTTTTGGTTCGAGTCCTTTTACGCTAAGCACGCACCCATAATCCGAACCCAGCCCAGCTTTGGTATTTTTTGATTTGTTTGCATTTTGTAGGGAATGGTCTTGACCATTCCGCTGTTTGGGTTATTGTTACCTATTGT